>DYSC01000250.1 GCA_020726365.1 Porphyromonas sp. | reverse complement strand
ATCATCACTGAAGCAATAGCAAAATTTGTTGGATTAAGTACTATCATCAAAACGCCCCCTTTATTGTATAACCAGCATTTAGTATCTCGAATCCAATAGCAAATTTGCTTTTAGTTTGATAATCTCTAATTTTTTTATTAGAAAATATCATTCCATAACCCATAATAAATCTACTTTGGCTTGATGCTCCTACTATTCGTGTAATCATTTTTACACTCATTCCTACATCAACAACTGCATAAGCTATTTTAGCATTTTTTTTACCAAAAACTTGAACATAATATGTTCTAAGATATCCATCTTTGTTTTTACCTAAAAATGAAGCTTCATGTAAATTATTAGTACCATGAAGTATAAGTGGCAATCCTAAAACACACCCTATCCCAGTACCACACATCATTACTCCACTATACACTTGCATTCCACCGCCTATGGCATTGACGGCTACTGGAAAATATTTCCCAAAATCACTTATTGTCATTAAACCATATCCATCTACATAAATAAGTGTATTTGCGTTTACATACCCGTAACTGTTGACTCCGCCGTCAAATCCTATCGGGTCGCTTTGCAGATATCGTCCTGTTTTTGGGTTATAATCCCGATTGATATTGTAGTGCGTTGAGGTTTCATTATCAAAATATTGCCCAGCGAAACGAAGATTAAGCTCCACACTTCCCACAGCTTTGGACTCTCCAAATGGTTCGCTTTCCCAACTCCAGACGATATCTCCATTTTCATCAGCCAAACGGCGAGGTGTGCCTAAATGGTCAGTGTGGATGTAGAGGGTTTGTGTGGCATTGGTCACGGCGAGAGGTGTGCCGTTTAGATAGATGTACTCATTTTTCACGCTTCCATCGCTATTATATTCACCGATGAGCTTATAACCATCATAGATAAAGTGCGTAGTTTCGGCGTTAACTGTTTTTGAAACTCTTGTGTTTTCATGGTTGTAAGCGTAGGAAATATTGTTATCCACGCCAACCAAACGAGCTTTTTTATCGTAAATGTAGTCGTGCGTTGCATCTTTTAGAAGATTTCCATTTTCATCATAAAGAAAATTAGTTGTCGTTTTCGTGCTGTTTTGGTCAATTTTTTCGATTTTACTCAATTGATTTGTTCCTGTTTTATAACCATAAGTCGTATTTACATCAAGTAGGGGCATCCCTTGTGGTTGCCCTTTGATATCACTCATCGCCGTTCTGTTGGCATTTTTATCGTACCCAAACGCTTGAATTTTACCATCATTTTGATAATTTGTGAGCCTATAAAGTGCGTCATAGGCAAAATTTTGGTTATCGATGGTAAGAATATTCCCCACCGCATCGTACGACAAGTTTTCGACATAATTTGGATAGCTAAGTTTTTTCA
>DYSC01000249.1 GCA_020726365.1 Porphyromonas sp. | reverse complement strand
AACTTTATAACATTATAACTTTATAAACTTTCAAACTCGCATTATGCCACGTCCAAAACAATTTCGAACTATTGCTAAACCACCTGCTATGCTGGGATTTAAGCCTTTTGGCATTCCGCGTACGGAGCTCGAAAGTGTTACGCTGAGTTACGACGAATACGAAACAATTCGCTTACTCGATTACGAAGGATTAATGCAGGGGCAAGCCGCAGAACGAATGAATGTTTCGCGCCCAACATTAACCCGCATTTACGAAAAAGCTCGAAAAACCATAGCAAAAGCATTTGTTGAAAGTAAAATGATAGTTATTGAAGGTGGAAATGTAGATTTTGGACGTAAATGGTACAGATGCCGTAAATGTCATAAATTAATTGATGGTGTTGAAAATCACGATCATAGTAAAAATTGTGTAATCTTTGGAAATGAAGAACTTACCATTATAAAATAGAAAAAAAATTCCCCCTTTAGGGGGTTAGGGGCAAAAATGAAAATAATAGTTTTATCAGACAATAGAGCATTAAATCCAGACTTGGAAACAGAACACGGTTTGAGTGTGTATCTCGAAACTGCAAATTACAAATGTTTACTTGATACTGGGGCATCGGATATATTTATTCGAAATGCTACAAAAATGAATGTGAATATCAGCGACGTGGATTATGTGTTTATTTCGCACGGACATGCCGACCATATTGGTGGATTACCGGCATTTTTGAAAATTAATAGCAAAGCAAAAATTATTGTTTCACCCCAAGCTTTGAATCAAAAATTTTATTCGAATCGACTTGGATTACACCAAATAGGTATCGAATTTGATTTTGAATCGATAAAAGATCGATTGATATTGGTTGAAAAAGAGGCACGTTTCGAAAACGATATTCAGGTTGTAAAAAGTGAAAGTACTAAATACGCAATGCCACAAGGTAATCGTACACTTTTCAAAGACAATGGCAACGGAATGGAAAGCGATAATTTCGACCATGAACTAATTGTTACTTTTGGCACCGATAATTTGTTTGTATTTACAGGTTGTGGTCATAAAGGCTTACAAAATATATTAGAAACGGTAAAAGCCAACACCATTCACCGAATACGGTATGTGATGGGTGGTTTTCATTTGTTAGATGCCCGTAATGGCATGGTTTACGAATCGGAAAAAGAAATAGAAAATTTAGCCAAAACACTAAACAAAGATTATCCACAAACCGAATTTATTACCGGACATTGCACGGGTGAGCATACATTCGATATTATGAAAAAAACATTGGAATTCAAACTTATACAATTCTTTACAGGATACAAATTAGAAATTTAAGTCTATTTCTAATTTACCAAAATATAATTTTAACCACAATAGAACACGAAGAACACAAAAAA
>DYSC01000014.1:1731-29631 GCA_020726365.1 Porphyromonas sp. | reverse complement strand
TATGGTGCGCTTGTTTGGTTGTGGCAGGTCGATGGATGCGCACATTGAACGCAAAAAAAGCAAGTGCGATTACTTGTTACCACAAGCACCAACCAACGAACAAGTTGACGAAATTGTACGAAAAGTAAACGAGGTAACTGATAGTCATTTACCTGTATACGAACAACTAATGAGTATATTGTTGTTTTTTTCATATCTTTGTGCGCTTCGAAATTATTAGTCATGATTACGAAAACGACCGTTGGAGGGTACGTTTTAAATTGCTGTAAAAAAGATGAACAAACATATTATTTCAGATATACTTTTTCTGTTTTTATCCATTCATTTCTGTACTTTCGCTCAAAAAAATCCGGAGAAATTAATAGCCGATTCACTTACTCAAATAGCAGCGAAGCATGCCGCTGTAGGTAAAATTACGGTTCTTCAATTAACTATCAGCAAACCCGATAGCACGCTTATTGTTACTGCAAGTGATGCTTTGAGTTACATCCCCTTTCGGTCAGAAAATGTAAAGCGCATTTACGATATGATAGGCAACGTAACCCGAAAAGCGTATCCTAATTTTAAAATTACATGTATTACCGACAAGAAAAAAATAGAAGAACTTATACCAAATTACTACCTCAAAACCGAATTTGATAAATCGCGACAGTTTGAAACAAAGTATACGGAAAAACCATTTATCACCCATCTTTCGCGCCCCTACCAACCAACAAACGGCCTGCACAACAAGCATATAGCTTTGTGGCAAAGTCATGGTTATTACTATAACCAAACGCAGCAGAAATGGCTTTGGCAGCGCGCAAAACTGTTTCATACTGTCGAAGATTTATTTACGCAATCTTTTTTACTTCCTTTTTTGGTTCCTATGCTCGAAAATGCAGGTGCCAATCTGTTTTTGCCCCGCGAACGCGATACGCAACGCAACGAAGTTATTATTGATAACGACAACGAAGAAAAAACACATCGTTACCACGAACATACCGATATTAAAAGTTGGCGCGCCGGTGCCGATTGGGGATTTGCAAACAACAAACCAGCATATTTACATGGAGAAAATCCTTTTCAGTCAGGAACGTATCGAATAATTCAGTGCCTCGACAATGTGGATGAATTGAGCATTGCCGAATGGAACCCAACCATACCCGAAGCCGGAAAATATGCCGTATATGTTTCGTACAAATCGTTAGATAACAGTGCTCCTGATGCCCGATATACCGTGTATCACAAAGGCGGTCAAACCGATTTTAAAATAAATCAAACTATGGGTGGTAGCACATGGATTTATCTCGGACATTTTATGTTTGATAAAGGAAGAAACAGTAATGCAAAAGTTGTTTTATCAAATTATAGTTCATTTTCGAAAAAAGTGGTGGTGGCTGATGCTGTAAAAATTGGTGGCGGTATGGGAAATATTGCCCGCGCTCCAAATCAGGCAGGCGTCATTGCAAACCAAAAAAGCTCGGACACCACAAAAATAGAAACACTGACAATTCCTACCGAAATTCAACTTCCCAAAACAAGTAAATACCCCCGCTACACTGAAGGTGCGCGTTATTGGTTGCAATGGGCGGGTATGCCCGATAGTGTTTATAGCCGTAACAATGGCAAAAACGACTATTCCGACGACTTTCAATCGCGCGGATATTGGGTCAATTATTTAGCGGGAGGTTCTACCGTTTTGCCCAATCAGAATGGATTAAAAATTCCGCTCAATTTAGCATTTGCTTTCCATTCCGATGCGGGAACTACTCAAAACGACTCGATAATCGGTACATTAGGAATATGTACGGTTCTTAATACGTTGGGAAAAAGTACCTTCGAAAATGGTGTTTCTCGTTGGGCATCACGCGATATGACGGATATTATTCAAACGCAAATTACAGACGATATTCGTCGGATTTATGCTCCTGAATGGGTTCGACGCGGTTTGTGGAACAAAAGTTACAGTGAAGCCCGAATTCCCGAAGTGCCTACCATGCTATTGGAATTACTTTCGCATCAGAATTTTGCTGATATGCGTTATGGTCTCGATCCACGATTTCGTTTTACCGTAAGCAGGGCTATTTACAAAGGAATCCTCCGTTATTTATATTCCGACACAAAGAATTTTGTGGTGCAACCATTGCCTGTATCCAATTTTCAGTGCAATTTTACTACTAAAAACAAACTTCAATTATCGTGGAAGGCTGTAAAAGACAGCTTAGAACCAACTGCCGCAGCCGAAAAATATATAGTTTACACCCGCATCGACGATGGCGATTTTGATAACGGACATGTTGTCAATACTCCGAGATACAGTGTTGATTTACAGGTTGGAAAAATCTATAGTTTTAAGATTACAGCCTTAAACAAAGGTGGTGAAAGTTTCCCGTCCGAAATACTTTCGGCATACAAAGCCAACAATTCACGCCCGACTGTACTTATTGTAAACGGATTCGATAGAGTGAGTGCACCCGGTAGTTTTACAAAAAATCATAGTTCGGCAGGTTTTAATTTCGATACCGATGCTGGTGTACCCTACATAAACGATTATGGTTTTATCGGTAAACAATACGAATTTAATCGCTCTAAGCCTTGGAAAAGCGATGATAATGTCGGATTTGGTGCCAGTTTTTCAAACTTCGAAGATAAGGTCATAGCGGGAAATTCATTTGATTATCCGTATTTACATGGTAAAGCAATAAAGAACGCTGGATATTCGTTCGTATCAAGTAGCTTGAAATCGGTACTCGATAAGCATGTAAATTTAGCCAATTTTCAGATTGTAGACCTTATTTTAGGTAAACAAAAGAAAACTATGATTGGAAATAGAAAAAAAACACCCGAATTTCAAACTTTTCCATTAGCTTTGCAGCAAATATTGAATACCTATTGTCAGTCGGGTGGAAGTTTATTATTGAGTGGTGCGTTTATAGCATCCGATATGTATGTTAATGGTTTTATTCCGGTATCCGAAAAGTTATTTTTGGAAAACACATTAAAATATAAACTAAAACAGATGGATGCTAATTTCAGCTCAACTGTTACCATTGTTCCATCGCCGTATCATCAATTCGGTCGTGCTGATTTCGAATACTACGATCGGCCAAACGAAAAGTCAATTTTTGTGGAGTCGGTCGATGCCATTGATCCCGCTGGCGAAGGTGCATTCACAATTTGCAGGTACAAAGGCACTAATCAGAGTGCCGGTGTGGCTTACAGTGGCAACTACAAAAGCTGTTCGTTTGGTTTTCCGTTCGAAGTTATTAAGTCCGAAAAAGAACGAAATCGACTTATGAATTCGGTGTTAAATTTTTTTAGATACAAAAAAGAAAAACACACATTTAATTGAATTTAAAAAATAAAGTTATGAGAGTAAAGTGGTTATTTTTAGTCCTATTGATTATTACTTTAAATGGATGTATAAGTTCCGACAGAACATTACCTGCCGTTTCGGGAAGTCAGTTCGAACTGTTGGTAGTAATTAACGATACAGCATGGAAAGCACCTGTTGGTCGACAAATGAGCGAATTATTTTCGCAAGATATGATAGGATTACCCCAGCCAGAACCTGTTTTGGTTGTGCATCAATGCAACGCTATTGAATTTACAGATGTACTCAAACCATCGCGTAATATAGTATTTGTAGAAATTGCTGACAAATATACCCGCACTAAAATTGCTTATGCAAAAGACCGTTGGGCTTACCCACAAGCTGTTGTGCGAATTACTGCACCCGACGACACCACTTTGCAAGCCTCGCTCAAACAATATGGTAAATTTATTGTCGATTATTTTGTAAAAGCCGAGCGCGACCGTCAGATTGCATTTAACAAAAGCTATATAAACGAAAATGCCAAGGCTGAGATTGAAAAGCTATTTGGTATTCAGATAGAAATACCACAGGGCATTAGCAAAGCCGTTAAAAGAAAAGATTTTTATTGGATAACAAACAATCAGGCAGGTATTCGCCATGATATTGCTATTTACTCCTACCCTTATACCGATAAAAAAATGTTTAAGAAAGAAGCATTGATTGCACGCCGCGACTCGGTAATGAAGGCGAATATACCCGGCGAGTTAAAAGGTTCGTATATGGGAACCGAGATGAAATACTCCGAGCCTGAATTTAACGAAATATGGATAAACGAAGGATATTGTGCTGAACTTCGCGGCTTGTGGCGTATGTTTAACGGGGCTGCCATGGGAGGACCATTTTACAGCCACACCCGGTTAGACGAAGTAAATCAGCGTGTTATAACAGTAGATGCATTTGTATTTGCCCCAGGTAATAAAAAGCGTAATGCCATGCGTCAGCTCGAGGCAGTAGTTTACACAACAAAATTACCTCACGAAATTAACGCGCTTAAAGAAGTATCGGTTGTTGCAACAAAAAAATAAACAGTATGGAAAAAGATAAAATTATAATCGGAATTACACATGGCGATATAAACGGTATTAGTTACGAAGTTATGCTCAAAGCACTTTCGGAACCGATGATGCTCGATTTTTTTATTCCGGTAATTTATGGTTCGGCAAAAGTAGCTTCATTTTATCGCAAAACACTTGATATTCAGAATATCAACCTGAATATTATCAACTCGGTGGAAGAATTAAATCCCAAGAAGGTGAATATAATTAATTGTACCGACGAGGAATTAAAAGTGGAAATGGGTCAATCGACGACCGAAGCAGGTAAAGCTGCACTTGCAGCACTCGAAAAAGCAACCGAAGACCTCAAACGTGGTGCGTTGGATGCTTTAGTAACAGCACCTATCAATAAAAACAATATTCAATCGGATAAATTTCATTTTCCGGGACATACCGAATACCTCGAACAAAATTTTGGCACAGGTACTCCGGCCTTAATGTTGCTTGTAAACGAAGTAATGCGCGTAGCAGTTGTTACGGGGCATATTCCGGTTAACAAAGTTTCCAGAGCAATAACTCCCGAACTGATTAAGAGTAAATTATTAGTATTTAACAATTGCCTGAAAAACGATTTCAATATCCGACGTCCACGCATTGCTGTACTCGGACTTAACCCACATGCAGGCGACAATGGCGTAATTGGAAACGAAGAATCGGAAGTGATTATTCCGGCACTTAAAATGTCTGAAAAAGAAGGCGTGATGTGTTTTGGACCTTATCCGGCTGATGGATTTTTTGGTTCGGGACATTTTGCCAAATTCGATGGTATTTTGGCCATGTATCACGATCAGGGTCTTATACCGTTCAAAACAATTGCTATGGAAAACGGTGTAAACTACACCGCAGGATTAAGTATTATTCGTACTTCGCCAGCTCACGGCACTGCCTACGATTTGGCAGGTAAAAATGAAGCGTCTGAAGCTTCATTCCGCAAAGCATTATTTATGTCTACCGATATTTACAACAACCGCCAATTAAACAAAGAAATATCAGCCAATCCACTCAAAATTGAACAGAGACAGGAAAGAAGTAACAGAATAGAGTAGGTTCTGAACTTTACCAACAAATGAGGGAGCAAATTTAAACTTGCTCCCTCATTTGTGTATTTTGAAATTCACTTACAAAACTCCCTTGGTGCTCGGCAATTCGTATTGATAAATATCGCGTTTTACTGCCATTTTAATGGCTTTGGCCAACGCTTTGAAAATACCTTCAATTTTGTGATGTTCGTTGTCGCCTTTGGCTTTGATATTCAAATTCATACGGGCTGCATCACTTAGCGACTTGAAGAAATGCAAAATCATTTCGGTTGGTAAGTCGCCCACATATTCGCGCTTAAATTCAGCATCGTACACCAACCACGGACGTCCGCCAAAATCGAGTGCAACGGAGCACAAGCAATCATCCATGGGCAAATAAAAACCATAACGTTCCACACCGCGCTTATTTCCCAACGCTTTACTTAACGCTTCGCCTAATGCTAAAGCCGTATCCTCGATGGTATGATGTTCGTCGACTTGCAAATCGCCTTTTACAATTATCGTTAAATTACTTCCGGAGTGTTTGCCAATTTGCTCCAGCATGTGGTCGAAAAACTTTAATCCGGTATCAATATGGCATTTACCATTTCCGTCTAAATTTAGTTCAACCAAAATATCCGTTTCTTTTGTAGTGCGTTTAACCGTAGCTGTTCGTTCGCCTGCAAACAAAAATTCAGCTATCCGATTCCAATCCGTAGATTGAAAAGCACAAAATTCGCTCAACTGCTTTTCGACTAAAACATGCGTATCATTGCTTATAAAAATAGCTTTGCAGCCAAGGTTTTTAGCCAACTCCACATCGGTAATACGATCGCCTATAACGAATGAACCGGCTAAATCGTATTCGTCGCTGAAATATTCTGTCAGCATGGCTGTTCCCGGCTTGCGGGTGGGTAAGTTATCTTCGGGAAACGACTTATCAACGAATATCTTATCAAACTCAACCCCTTCGTTTTTGAGAATCTGAAGAAATTTTGCCTGAACGACATCAAAGTTTTCCTGCGGATAAACTTCAGTTCCCAATCCATCCTGATTGGTTACTAAAGCCCACTCAAAATCAAGTTTTGTACGGATAAAATATAAATTACGAATTACAGCAGGTAGAAACTCAATTTGCTCCATGCTATCAACCTGAAATGTAACAGGTGGTTCCACAATTATTGTTCCGTCGCGGTCGATAAACAACACCTTTTTTTTATTGTCAGCCATTTATTTTTTAGTTACGAGTTACAAAATACGAGTTTAAATATAAGACTACAAAAATACTTCATTTTTGGCTGAAATAAAAATGCAATCTAAATCTGATGATATTAAAGAAAATTTTCCGTATTATTTTATCCATTTTAAACGTTATTCCGAAATTAAAGTAGTACTTTTGCAGTCGGAAAACAAAGGTATTGTTTTTTAAGTTAACATTTTTATTATCAACTAATTAATTATTCATATGGAATGGTTTATTAACCTGCTAACCAAAGAGAGCATTGCCCATATAATTTTACTTTACTCGTTTGTAATAGCCATAGGCGTTATGTTGGGTAAAATAAAATTCTTTGGCATATCGCTTGGGGTTACATTTGTGTTGTTTGTCGGAATTTTCGTTGGTCATTTTGGCTTTTCGGTGTCCGATGAGGTGTTGCATTTTATCCGCGAGTTCGGATTAATTCTGTTTATTTTTTCGATAGGCTTACAAGTAGGTCCAGGATTTTTTGCTTCCTTTAAGCAAGGAGGATTTAAACAAAACATGCTGGCGGCAGCTGTTGTATTGCTAAGTGTTGCCACAACCATTGGATTGTTTTATTCTTTTGGTGGAAAAATACCTATGCCTATGCTGGTTGGTATTTTGTCGGGGGCAGTAACAAATACACCCGGACTTGGTGCTGCTCAGGAAGCTTTGCGTCAGCTACATGATGCGGGTCAGATAACTGAGATACCTCAAATTGCATTGGGTTATGCAGTAGCGTATCCATTAGGAGTTACAGGGATTATTATTTCAATTATTTTGGTGCGCGTAATCTTCAAAATAAGTCACGACAATGAAACTAAAAAACTGAAAGAACTTTCAAACTCGGCCGTTGAAAACACAAAAATCATTTCGATTGAAGTAAATTCGAAAGCCATTGCTGGAAAAAATCTATCGCAAATTCGAAAGCTTATTGGTCGTCAGTTTGTGGTTTCGCGCTTGTTGAGTAATAATGTGTATACTATCCCGAATGGGAAAACAATACTCCACAACGGCGATAAGATACTAGTTGTAACCACCGAAGCCGACACGGAAGCAATTATAGTATTTACCGGCGAACAAATAGAGTTCGACTGGAAGGAGTCGGAAAACAAAATGATTTCGCGCCGTATTGTTATTACTCGAGGCGTAATTAATGGAAAAACGTTAGGCTCACTGAAATTGCGAATCGTAAATGTAAACTGTACTCGTGTAATCCGTTCGGGATTCGACCTGCTTGCCAGCCCCGATTTGGTGTTGCAAGTTGGTGACCGTGTAGTAATTGTAGGAACTCCCGAAGCCATTAATCGTGTAGAAGGCATGCTCGGAAATACCCTGAAACGCTTGGACGAACCTCATATTTTCACCATATTCATAGGTATTTTTGTGGGCATTATTTTCGGAAGTATACCGGTATTTATTCCCGGAATGCCCATGCCGGTCAAATTAGGTTTAGCCGGTGGTCCGCTGGTTATCGCTATTTTACTCGGACGATTTGGCTATCGGTTAAAACTTATTACTTACACTACGCAAAGTGCCAACCTCATGCTTCGCGAAATTGGAATTACCCTTTTCCTTGCCAGCGTAGGATTAGCTTCGGGAGGTAAATTTGTGGAAACGGTGGTTTCGGGAAATGGCCTGCTGTGGATTTTGTGTGGATTTATTATCACCACTTTACCACTGATAACAGTTGGAATTTTTGGACGTAAAGTAATGAAATTAAACTACTTTACACTTATGGGATTACTTGCAGGTAGTATGACCGATCCTCCTGCATTGGCTTATTCCAATGCCTATGCCGGAAACGATAGCCCTGCCATTTCGTATTCCACTGTATATCCGTTGACTATGTTTTTAAGAGTAGTGTTAGCACAAATTCTGATATTGGCTTTTGTGTAGATGTAGAAATTAGAACAATATTTAAGATAATCAATATCGGTAAAACCTGCTGTGCTGTATGTGGGTATTGTAGGCTGTGATACTAAATATTTTGTGTAAAATAAAATTAAGCTAAAAATTATTACTTTTGTATAGGTTTAGCAAAATGCTACGCAAAATATATTTCAAGAGAAGAGTTGAACTTACCATTTCGAAACAGATTATTCAACAAAAATAAAATTTAATATTTATGGAAAAACGAACCGTTGGAATTCACGAAAAGCTCCCACTCCTACAGAGTTTACCGCTTAGTTTGCAGCATCTTACTGCTATGTTTGGCGCCACCATTTTAGTTCCAATTTTATTGGGTGTAAACCCAGCTATTGCCCTGCTGATGAATGGTATTGGCACTATACTTTACACCATAGTTACGAAGGGCGGTATTCCGGCTTATCTGGGTTCGAGTTTTGCGTTTATTGCGCCGGTAATGTTAATTAATGCCAGTTATGGTGGTTTTGCACATGCTCAGTCGGGTTTTATTTTCTTCGGGCTGTTTTTTATTCTTATTTCGTTTGTGGTTTACAAATGGGGTATTCGTTGGATTGATGTGGTAATGCCGCCTGCCGTAATGGGTGCTGTAGTGGCAATTATAGGTTTGGAACTGGCTCCTGTGGCTGTACAGATGGCTGGTTTGGCTCCCTGGCCAACCAATGTTGGACAGGTTATTCAGCCGTTTGTGATGGATAAAAACACGGTTATTGTTTCGTTGTTCACACTCATTGTGGGCATTGCGGGCTCGGTTATGTTTCGTGGATTTATGCAGATTATTCCTGTGTTTTTTGCTGTAATTGCAGGTTACATATTAGCACTGGTGTTGGGAATTGTTAATACCGAAGCCATTGCAAATGCTGCCTGGTTTGCTTTACCTACCTTTAGCGCACCGGTTTACGATATTAATGCAATATTGATAATTGCCCCAGCTTCCATTGTTGTTTTGGCCGAGCACATTAGTCACCTGATAGTTACTGGAAAAATTACCGACACCGATTTGATGAAAAATCCAGGTTTACACCGCTCGCTACTGGGCGATGGTTTAAGTAATCTAGTATCAGGGTTTGCAGGTTCACCCCCCAACACTACTTATGGCGAAAACATAGGTGTAATGGCCATTACGCGTGTTTATTCAGTTTGGATTATTCGTATTGCAGCCGTTTTAGCCATTTTATTTTCGTTTATCGGAAAAATAGCAGCGGCCATTTCTACTATTCCAAATGCGGTAATGGGTGGAATTACCATGCTACTTTATGGTGTAATTGCGGTGCAGGGTTTCCGTATGTTTGTAGAGCAAAAAGTAGATTTCAGTAAAAACCGAAACATGGTATTAGGCGCTGTTACTTTCGTGGTGGGTATAAGTGGTGCGGCTATTAATATTGGTACTGTTCAGCTTAAAGGAATGGCTTTTGCAGCTATTACAGGTGTTGTATTGTCGCTTATTTTCTGGGTATTCGATAAGTTGAAATTGATGAACGATAAATAAAGGTAGAAATTAGAAAGAAATGATAAATTATAAAAACAAGCAACGTCCTGAAAAGGACATGATTTTTGGAATACGGGCGGTGCTCGAAGCCATAGAAGCGGGAAAAGAAATTGACAAAATACTGATTCGCAGAGACATGACAAGCGAATTGGCACGCGAATTATTTAGCGCTTTAAATGGGTTGGAAGTTCCTGTTCAGAAAGTTCCTATTGAAAGGTTGAATAAAATTACGCTTAAAAACCACCAAGGTGTGGTGGCATTTATTTCACCTGTAACCTTTCAACGCATCGAGGATATTATTCCCGGAATTTACGAGCAGGGGCGAATGCCTTTTATTGTAGTATTGGATGGAATTACGGATGTGCGAAATTTTGGTGCCATAGCTCGTACTTGCGAGTGCGCCGGCGTGGATGCCATAGTAGTTCCGCTCAAAGGAGGTGCTGCACTCAATGGCGATGCTGTAAAAACTTCGGCAGGCGCGTTGCTCAAAATACCAGTTTGCCGCGAACACAACCTAACCGATGCCATCAAATACATAGCCTCGTCGGGTATAAAAATAGTAGCAGCAACCGAAAAAGCCACTCATAACTATACCGAAGCCAGTATGTCAGAGCCTTTAGCCATTGTTATGGGTTCGGAAGATGAAGGCGTTTCGCCCGAAAATCTGCGTATTTGCGACGACATGGTACGTATTCCGATGCTCGGAACCATCGATTCGCTTAATGTGTCGGTTGCAGCCGGAGTGCTGATTTACGAGGCTGTGCGTCAACGGGGTGTAATCGACTCATTACTATCGTAGTAGATATTCCTTCCCAACGACGTGGCGAAGGGCTTGGTTACCGGAGGCTGGTTAGCCGATACAGCCGGTGGTTTGTCGGTAGCGTATTTAGCAGGTGGTTTTGTTGCCTGTATTTCCTTGTTGTATTTTGCAAAAGTTGCCGTACCACATTTTGAGAATAATAAATTACGATAATATACCAATTTGGTAATATGCCAATAAAAAAATTAAATAATTATGAATGTTGTGAAATATATATATTTAAGGTGGATAATAGTAATAGTTATATTTACTACTCTATTTTTAAATATTCAAGCTAAAAAACCAGCAAGCAATTTTAATCAAATTGATTCGATTGTAAATGATGCTATGGCTCGCAGGGTATTTCCGGGTTGTCAGGTGCTGGTTGTAAAGGATGGAGTTGCAGTGTACGATAAATGTTTTGGCAATCTGACTTATGACATTGGGCATCCTGTTTCTGCCAATACGATGTACGATTTGGCTTCGCTCTCTAAAACTACCGGAACGCTGTTTGCAATTATGAAACTGTACGATAGCGGCAAACTACAACTTACCGACAAAGCATCAAAATATTTGGACTTTTTAAAAAATACTGATAAAGAAAGCTTAACTATTACCGATTTATTGTTTCACGAAAGCGGTTTGCCGGCTTATATTTCGTTTGAGAAAAAACCTGTTTACATTGAGCAGTCCGCTATTAACAAAATGGCAATGCAAAAAATTGCACAAACTCCGCTTGGAGCTAAAACATATCTGTATAGTTGTGTGAATTTTATATTGCTCAAAGAAATAGCCGAAAAGATTAGCGGCACATCGATGGACGATTTTTTGAATTACTCCTATTACAGTCCAATGGGATTGAAAAATACAGCTTATATTCCGCTACGGACGCACAAGATAGAACATATTGCTCCTACCCTACGTGGCACTTCGTTTCAAAACGGCTTATTACAAGGCATTGTTCACGACCCTGCTGCAGCTTATTTGGGTGGCGTTTCGGGTAATGCAGGGCTGTTTGCCAGCGCGCAGGATGTGGCTGCTATGCATCAAATGCTTCTGAACAATGGCGAATTCAACGGAAACAGTTACCTTTGCGCCGAAACTTGCCAGATTTTTACAACAACTGTTTCGAAAAGTGGTAGACGGGGATTGGGATTTGATAAACCCGTGCCATCGAAACCTGCAATTAACCCTTGTTGCACTGCTGCTCCTAAATCTGTTTTCGGACATACAGGCTATACAGGAACATGTTGCTGGGTTGACCCTGAGAATAAACTTATTTATGTGTTTTTGAGCAACCGAACCTATCCAGTTGATGGCGAAAACAAATTAGCTAAAATGAGCATCCGCCCTAAAATACAGCAAGTTATTTACAATATTATTCAAAATTAATTCAATAAAAAACAATGAGTTCCAAATTTATCTTTTATGCGTTGTTTACAACAGCTATTCTTTTAATTGGTTGTAATAAAACCAAAAATAACAACAAACAAAACCCTGAAAAACAAGCTGATAGCATAGAAACAAAAGCCATTGCAAATAACGCTGTTCAAATAATGGCCAAACCACAAGTTCCTGTAATTTGCTACCATCGTATCGAAAACGGACGTAACGATGAATATACGGTTACACCGACATCGTTCGAAAATCATATTAAAACACTTGCTGACAGTGGTTTTCATTCTATTTTGCCTGACCAATTGTACGATTATTTGGTTTACAACAAAACACTTCCCGAAAAACCATTTATGATTACTTTCGACGATTCGCGTGTGGAACATGCCAAAATAGCAGCTCCAGTGCTCGAGAAATACAATTTCAGAGGGGTATTTTTCATTATGACAATAACTTACAACAAGAAAAACTACATGACAACCGACCAAATTGCAGGCTTGGCAAAAGCAGGTCATACCGTAGGTTTGCATAGTTGGGACCACACCATGGTTACAAAATACGATTCGTTAACGCATTGGCAAAAACAGGTAATTGAACCCAAAAAGAAATTGGAATCCATAACCGGAAAACCTGTTGAATATTTTGCATATCCGTATGGAATTTGCAATCGAAAAAGTGCAACCGAAATGAGTAAATACATGAAACTTGCCTTTATCCTGAGTACCAAACGCGATTCTGTTCAGCCGCTTCACACAGTGCGACGTATGATTGTACCCGAATGGACTGCTCAGGGAATGATTAGGGCAATGAAGAAAACATTTTGAGAAAAATTATGAATTATGAATTATGAAAATATTATGAGCATAAAAATAAAAACTATCATTTTCGTTTCTATATTAGTTACTTTAGTTGGCTGCAACTCCAAAAAAGGGTCAAAAAATAGTGATACAGCAGCAGAAGCAGCAGCAGCAGAAAAATCACCAACTGAAACCCGAGTTGACTCGGCAAGCTACTATAAAAAAATTACCGAAATTGCTAACGGCGACACCACAGGGCGTTGGCCTGTGCTGAATCAACCAATTCCCAATGCAGGTGCTATTTTGCCTTTCAAACGTATTGTGGCTTATTATGGCAATTTATACTCTGTAAAAATGGGAATTTTGGGCGAATTTCCGCCCAAAGAAGTGTGGCGTCGACTTAACGAGGAAGTTGCTGCTTGGAACAAAGCCGATTCGCTTACACCCGTACAACCTGCCATACATTACATCGCGGTTGTAGCACAAGGTAGCCCGATGCCGGATGGTAAATTTTGCAAACGTATGCCCGCCGAGCAAATCGATTCGGCTATTGCTATTGCCAAAATGGGAAATGCAATTGTATTTTTGGATATTCAGGTTTCGAAAAGCACTTATCAACACGAAGTTCCGCTCTTAGAAAAATACCTGAAAATGCCCAAGGTGCACTTAGGAATCGACCCTGAGTTTTCGATGAAAGACGGAAGTATTCCCGGCAAAAAAATTGGAACAATAAATGCAGACGATATAAATTACTGTTCGAATTTTTTAGCCAAATTAGTAAAGGATAATAATTTACCTCCTAAAATACTTGTTGTTCACCGTTTTACGCAAGGCATGGTGCGTAACTACAAAGATATTAAACTACGCCCCGAAGTGCAAATAGTAATGCACATGGATGGATGGGGTGAACCAATTTTGAAGCGTAGCACTTACAAACTTTACATTAACAAAGAACCCGTGCAATTTACGGGATTCAAGCTTTTTTATAAAAACGATTTGAAAAAAGCGCCACACACCATGTTAACGCCAAATGATTTAATGAAGTTGAAACCGCAACCAATTTATATTCAATATCAATAATGTAGTTTACAGTTCTAAGTTTGTAGAAGAAAAAATATAAATATTTTCTCTGAAAATGAGCAATACAGATGCTATCTCAAGCTAATTTTTATATATTTGTAGCAAAATATATTACAAAAAAAAATTAATTTGCGATAGCATTTTTCTTTTATATATTACAATATTATTTGTAACTATGCCTTATATTTGCCGACGTATTTATTTTTGTAGTAAATAACTAAAAAGAATTCTATTTCAATATAAACCCCATAAAATAAATGTTATGAATGTTTCAATTGTAGGAACCGGCTATGTTGGCCTTGTATCTGGTGCATGTTTAGCCGAAACGGGTGCAGTAGTAAATTGCATCGATGTAAATCAAAGTAAAATTGACAGTCTCAACAATGGCATTATGCCAATCTACGAACCTGGTTTAGAAGACCTTGTAAAGCGCAATGTTTTGAAAGAACGCTTATTTTTCAAAACAAAACTCTCGGAAGTTGTAAACGATAGTGATACCATTTTTATAGCCGTAGGTACACCACCCGACGAAGATGGTAGCGCCGATTTGAAATATGTGTTAGGTGTTGCCCGCGAAATTGGCCAACATTTGAACCAATACACCGTTGTTATTACCAAAAGTACTGTACCTGTTGGAACTGCTAAAAAGGTAAAAGCGGCCATTCAGGATGAACTTGATAAACGAGGTCTAAAATTTGAATTTGACGTGGCTTCGAACCCCGAATTCCTGAAAGAAGGGAATGCTGTTGACGATTTTCTAAAACCCGACCGTATTGTAGTAGGAGTAGAATCTGAAAAGGCTGAAAAAGTACTGAAACGACTTTATAAACCGTTCGTATTGAATAATCATCCAATATTTGTCATGGATATTACGTCTTCGGAAATGACGAAATACGCCGCCAACTCTATGCTCGCCACCAAAATTAGCTTTATCAATGAAATTGCAAACTTATGCGAAATTGTAGGTGCCGACATTAATATGGTACGCAAAGGCATTGGTTCCGACTCACGTATTGGGCATAAGTTTCTATATCCGGGTGTTGGTTATGGTGGTTCGTGCTTCCCTAAAGATGTGCAGGCATTGATTAAAACGGCCAAAAGTTACGACTACGATTTGAAAGTGCTACAAGCAGTTGAAGAAGTAAACAAACATCAAAAAACTGTGTTATACAATAAAATATTCAACCATTTTGATGGAAAATTAGCTGGTAAAACCATAGCATTGTGGGGATTATCGTTTAAACCCGAAACCGACGATATGCGCGAAGCACCATCCTTGGTGCTGATTGAAAGTTTATTGGCACATGGCGCCATTGTAACTGCTTACGACCCTATTGCAATGCACGAAACACAACGAATTTTAGGCGATAAAATTAAATATTGCAAAGACATGTACGAGGCCATTATTGGTGCTGATGCGTTGGCAGTTGTAACCGAATGGAGCGAATTCCGCTTACCAAACTTCAAAGTAATGGAACGACTTATGAATGAAAAAGTACTCTTCGACGGACGAAACATTTTCGATTTGGAACAAATTGAAGAATTCGGTTTTCAATACCATAGTATTGGACGCAAATCTATCAACGTATAATTAAATCTAATTAACTGATACCTAACAGGTTTCAAAAACCTGTTAGGTATTACCGTACAAAAAAAATCAGTAGCCATTCATTTCCTGTTACATTTATCAATTTCCACAAAAACAGGTATTATTATGCACATCACAACATTCATTTTGCATATTATCGAATATCTACTTTACGCATATTTTGCCTTTGCAGCTGTTTATGTACTAATTTTTGCTATTGGCTCTGTTATGTCACCAAAATCAAAACCATTAACAGCAAACCACTTACGAAAAATAGCAGTATTAATTCCGGGTTACAAAGAAGATAGTGTGATAGTGGATGTAGCAAAAGAAGCCTTGAATCAAAACTATCCGAAAGAAAAATACGATGTTGTTATTATTGCCGATTCGTTTCAACCCGAAACCATCACAAAACTCAAAGAGCTACCAATAAAGCTAATTGAAGTTTCGTTTGATAAAAGCACCAAATCAAAAGCACTTAACAAAGCCATGGCGGAATTGCCTGTCGACTACGAAATTGCATTAATACTCGATGCCGATAATGTAATGGCAACCGACTTTGTAAGCAAAATTAACGATGCTTTCGAAGCCGGATTTCAAATTGTACAAGGTCATCGCGTGGCAAAAAACACAAACACAGCCCTTGCAATACTCGATGCTGTGAGTGAGGAACTTAACAACAGCATTTTCCGCAAAGGACACAGGGCATTAGGACTTTCGTCGGCTTTAATTGGTTCCGGTATGGCATTCGACTATCAGTTATTCAAAAAACGCATGACAGAGATTCATGCTATTGGCGGTTTCGACAAAGAATTGGAACTTACATTTCTTCGAGATGGCTACATTATCGAATATTTGAACGATGCATTGGTTTACGACGAGAAAGTACAAAAGGTAGAAGTGTTCGAAAATCAACGTAAACGATGGTTATCAGCCCAATTTATCTATTTTGAACGATTCTTCTTTTCGGGCGTAAAACATTTAATTGTAAATGCCAATATTGATTTCTTCGATAAGGTTTATCAAATGGTATCACCGCCCCGTGTATTATTAATTGGGCTAACAACCATAATTACAGCTATTTATACTGCTTTTCAACTTATTTTCCCCGAAATTACCGCTTGCGCTATTTCTTATACTTTATGGTTATCAGTTTGGGGTTCAGTAGTTGTTGCTTTCATTCTATCTATTCCGAAACAGTTTTATAATACTCAAACTCTCAGAGCATTACTTACATTGCCAAAGGCATTTTTCTCCATGTTTATATCACTTTTCAGACTCAAAGGAGCCAATAAAAAGTTTATTCATACACAACACGGAACTACGTGAGTTTGTAAAGTTAATAAGGTTATAAAGTTTGTAAAGTTAAAATACTATCACATCAACTCATCATCACATCAATATTATGAAAATAGGAATTGAAGGACAACGGCTTTACCGGAAGAAGAAACACGGTATGGATATGGTGGCTTTGGAGTTGATAAAAAATCTTCAATTCATTGATAAAGTGAATGATTACATTATTTTTGTAAAACCCGACGAAGACCACAGCTGTATACCAACTGCTCCGAATTTCAAAATTGTAGAACTAAGTGGTGGCCCCTACCCCACTTGGGAGCAAATTGCATTGCCACGAGCAGCTGCCCGATATGGTTGCGAGGTGCTGCATTGCACGAGCAATACCGCCCCGATTTTTTGTAAAGTACCATTAATCACCATTATACACGATATTATTTACCTCGAGAGTATCAGTATTTTCAAAAAAGGAGGTACGCTTTATCAAAAATTTGGCAATTTGTACCGTCGGTTGGTAGTGCCTATTGTAGCCCGAAAAAGTAAAATTATTACCACTGTATCCGAGTTTGAATGTAACCGAATGCGTAGCTTTATGGGCTTGGGCGATAAGTTAGTAGCTGTTTATAATGGTGTGGGTGAACATTTTAGAAAAATTACTGACGAAGGTGTTCTGAAATTAGCAAGAATAAAATACAAATTACCCGATAATTTTCTGTTCTTTTTGGGAAATACCGACCCTAAAAAAAACACACCCAACGTACTGAAAGCCTTTGCCGATTTTAACGCAACAAGCAAAACGAAATACAAACTCGTAATGTTAGATTACGAGGAATCGGCTCTCATGCAGGTTTTAAATGATATTGGTCATCCCGAAATTCGCCAGGATATTCTGATGACAGGCTATGTGCCAAATATCGAAATGCCAGAAATTATCAATCAATGCAAGGTGTTTTTGTATCCTTCGTTGCGCGAAAGTTTTGGCATTCCTATATTAGAAGGAATGGCTTGTGGTGTACCGGTAATTACGTCGAATACATCGTCGATGCCCGAAATTGCCGGTGATGCAGCTATTCTGGTTGACCCAACTAAACCGGAAGAAATTACGGCTGCGATACAAAAAATTTTATCGGACGAAAGCTATAAAAACGAATTATGCGAAAAAGGCATAGCTCGCGCCAAAAAATTCTCGTGGCGAGCTATGGCAGAAAAATACTTAGAACTATACAAAAAAATTATATGAAACGTATTGGCATCCACACCATTATCGACTATGTAAACTATGGTAACCGTTTACAGAATTATGCAGCGCAGGAAATTCTGAAATCGCTTGGTTATGAGGTAGAAAGTATAATAAATTACCCTACCAAACCGGTTGAAAACGGACTTGCTTTCACGCTGAAACGAATTGTGAATGCGCTAAAATTATCACCAGTAACAATTGCTCAGAAAGCATTGGAAAAAATTGCCGACCGAAAGAAAAGACCAATTTACGAAGCTTGTCAGCATGATAAAGCAAAATCTTTTAAAGCATTTTCGGATAAATACATTGTAGAAAGTGATTTTACACTTCAATTAAACAATATTCCTGATAATTTGAACGAACGTTACGATTATGTATTCGTTGGCAGCGACCAAATTTGGAACCCGAATATCCGATATGGTTCGTCGCTCGATTTTCTGAGTTATGTTTCCAAAGAAAAACGTATGGCGTTGGCACCCAGTTTCGGGGTTTCAGTTATCCCTGACGAATTTAAAGAACGTTACACAAACTATCTGAACGACATGGCTTTTCTTTCTGTTCGCGAAGAAAAAGGCGCTGAAATAATTCAAACATTATGTGTCCGAAAAGCCGAAGTATTAGTTGACCCGACTTTGGTCTTGAAAAGTGAAGATTGGCTGAAAATTGCTACAGTAGCCAAAAATAAACCAAACAAAAAATACCTACTTACTTATTTTATCGGTGCTGTTTCGAACAAACGGTTGGCTGTTTTAAAAAAAATGGCTAACGATAAACAATTGGAATTGGTCATGTTGAATAGTCTGCACGATACAGAGCGTTATGCTGCCGATCCTGCTGAGTTTTTGGATTATATTCGTTCGGCCTCATTAGTTTGTACCGATTCATTTCATTGTATTATTTTCTCCATGCATTTCAAAAGTCCGTTTGTAGTATTCGACCGCGAAGGAAAAAGTGCGCCAATGGGCTCACGTATTGATACTTTATTGGGTAAATTCCATTTTGAAACACGTAAACAGAAATTATTGGAAATTAACAACGAATATTTCGATATTAAATTTACGCATGTTGCTAAAATAATGGAAACAGAACGAAAAAAAGTGTTTGATTATTTAGAAAAAGCTCTTAAGCCCCTTTAGTGGTTTGGGGCAAATTTAAAAAAAAATGAAACTCAATCAACTAAAAACAGGTGCACTCCTCTCCTATTTACTTATAGGGCTAAGTAGCTTTATATCCATACTTTACACTCCTATTATGCTACGGCTTTTGGGACAAAGCGAGTATGGGTTGTATAGTTTGGTGGCATCAGTAGTTGCTTATCTGGGGTTGTTTAATTTCGGCTTTGGGAGTGCTTACATAAAATATTTTTCGGTTTATAAAGCCGCCTCCGACAACGAAGGGCTTGCACGACTTAACGGGATGTTTTTGATGATTTTTGCGGCTCTGGGTGCGTTAGCTGTTACTGCGGGAATTGTGCTTGTCATTTTTTCGGACTCAGCATTCGGAAACGAGCTCACAGTAAGCGAATTAGCAAAAGCTAAAACACTGATGATAATCATGGTCGTGAACACAGCAATTACCTTTCCAACCATCGTTTTCAATTCGTACGTTAGTGCCAACGAAAAATTTATTTTCCAAAAATCACTACTTATAATCAAAACAATAGCAAGTCCTTTGGTAATTATTCCAGTTTTGCTTATGGGTTATGGTTCAGTGGGAATGGCGGCTATCGTTACCGTACTGGCTTTGGTTATCGAAATAATTAATATCTGGTTTTGTTTCAAAAAAGCAGATATTCGTTTCATATTCAGCAAATTCGATACGAAATTAGTAAAAGAACTTTTCATATTTTCGTCGTTTATATTTATGAATTTAGTAGTCAATCAGATAAACTGGAATGTCGACCGCTTTATTATCGGGTGGTTTAGGGGAACAATAGAAGTAGCCGTATATAGCATTGCAGCACAGCTCAATACCTATTTTTTGACCTTTTCTACCGCCATTTCAAACGTGTATATTCCGCGTGTAAACGAAATGATAGCCCGCAAATGCTCCGATTGGGAACTCACAGAGCTTTTTGCCCGATTGGGTCGCTTACAGTTTATAGTTCTGGCGTTGGTTATCGGTTTGTTAGTATTTTTCGGTATGCCGTTTATCACGCTGTGGGCAGGACCTGATTACAGCCGCTCTTATTATATGGCGTTGCTACTCATAATTCCGGTTACTATTCCGCTTATTCAAAATTTGGGAATAGAAATACAACGTGCTAAAAATCAGCACAAATTTCGCTCCTGGGTCTATCTTTTTATTGCCATAGGGAATATTGGCATTTCGATACCGCTTACAAAACTCTATGGCGGAATGGGTGCTGCTACGGGTACAGCAATTGCTTTAACCATTGGCAATATACTGATTATGAATTGGTATTATCACAAAAAAGTAGGATTAAACATTAAATATTTTATTTCTCAAATAGCTAAGATATTGCCAGCCTTAGCTATTCCGGCTGTTGCTGGCTACCTATTTATGCACTTTATTAATCTGCATTTCATTCCAAACTTTATCTTATTTGCCACACTTTTTATCGCAATTTACGGTTTCTCAATGTGGTTTTTGGCATTTAACAACTACGAAAAAGAATTAATTTTAAAACCATTATTTAAATTAAAAAATAAATTCCAGCACTGATTATGAAAAAGATTATTTTGCTTTCAATATTTATTTCGACCTATATTTTGGTACAAGCCACGCACAAAGTATACTTAATACATGGCTTTGGCGGCTTAGGAATTGAAATGGAAAAAATTAGAGGAGCTATTGAAAAAGAGGGCTTTACAAACGAAAATTTTACTTATAAAAGTTTAATCGAAGATGTTGATTCTGTTAGTATTAATTTAATTCAAACCATACAGAAAGATAAGCCCGATAGCATATCGTTTGTAACACACTCTATGGGAGCATTAGTAGTAAGGTCGATGTACGAAAAATTAGATTCTATTTCAGGCTTTCCTTTTGTACATCGTATTGTAATGATTGCTCCACCCAATAATGGGTCACCGGTAGCTGATTTTTTTTCACAATTTAAATTTGTAAAATATATTGTTGGACCAAATATTAACAACCTGACTACAAACAAGATAACCGGAGCAGCAAAATATCCAATACCTACCTGCGAAGTAGGACTTATAGCCGGAAGTTTTGGTGGTAAAAGAGGTTATAATGTTTTTATTACAGCCGATAATGATGGTGTTCTACTACCCGAATCAACAAAAATGGGGATTGAAAAAGATGTATTATTTGTTCGCACATCACATGTAGGTTTATTATTTAATAAAAAAGCAATAAAAAATGTAACTAATTTCATACAATATGGCAAATTTAAAAAATAAAATTAAAAGCCTATTGCCAAGGCGATTAAATTATTGGTATTACTTGTATACAGCCAAAAAAGCGGTTAATTTTGATATACGCCGTAGGGTGTACGATAAAGTGTATAATATCTCGGCTGCCGAAAAAGTGAAGCGAGACCTTACACTGAATTATCATATTGTCGAGAAAGGTCTTACCATGCCCGTACCTCGTCCGGGTTTTGGGAAACAGGTGGTCATCGACTTATGCCGTGTAGTGTTACGTTACGAAAGTATGAATTTACCATTCAGCGAGTTAGAATTTTCTCAATCGGTAACGGTACTCAAAGAATACGCTGCTTTTCACAACGAAATTGGTTTTGAATTAGACAAAGAAGTGTCGGATAGCTTGGCAAAAATAGTAAACCGCTTCGACAATGTACATGGCACACATCAAATACAAACTACGGCGAAAGAATACTTTAAAGCCATAAATGCACCATTCGATGCGTTTTGCATGTCGCGTTTCTCGGTTCGAAGTTATACCAATACCGAAATTCCAATGCCTGTTTTGTACGATTGCATTGATTTAGCTCAAAAATCACCTTCGTTTTGCAACCGCCAACCAACACGTGTACATATTGTAAAATCGCCACATAAAAAAGAAGCTATTTTAGCAATCCAAAACGGGAATCGGGGTTTTGGGCATTTAGCAGAAACATTGATAGTACTCACTTCGATTATTTCGGTTACAAAAGACATTCACGAACGAAACGAAAACCACCTGAACGGTGGCATGTTTGCCATGACATTGCTTAATGCACTGCATTTCAATAAAATAGCAGCTTGCTCACTCAACTGGAGCGTGGACAACGAAAAAGATATGAAAATGCGTGCCCTATTAAATGTGCCCGAGAATGAAGTAGTTTTATTGGTTATTTCGTGCGGTTATCCACCCGAAAGCTTCAAAGTAGCCTCATCGCCTCGCAAAAAAGCTATGGAAATTACGAAGACACATTAATACATTGGCATATTAAAACATCATGAAAACACTTGAAATCACCTTTTGGATACTACTTGGTATCGTATTTTACACCTATTTGGGGTATGGAATTGTACTTTTTGTACTTTTGCGGATGAAGCGATTGTTTAAAAAGAAAAAAGAAGTAATTTTGACCGACGAAGAATTGCCGGAAGTTACCTTGCTCATTGCAGCCTACAACGAAGAGGATTTTGTGGCTAAAAAAGTAGAAAACACACGTTCGCTCAATTATCCACAACACAAATTGCGTCAAATGTGGTGTACAGATGGCTCCAACGACAGAACTCCTGAATTATTGGCAGTTTATCCTGATGTGGTGGTACTCCACAAACCTGAACGCGCCGGTAAAATTGCAGCTATGAATAGGGCTGTGAAGTTTGTAAAAACACCAATAGTTATTTTTTCGGATGCTAATACATTGCTTGGAAAAGAATCTATTCGTAAAATAGCCGAAATGTTTCACAATCCGAAAGTAGGTTGTGTTTCGGGCGAAAAACGTATTTTCAATGCCGAAAACGAAGCGGCTGCGGCAGCTGGCGAAGGATTGTACTGGAAGTACGAATCGGCGCTAAAACGCTGGGATGCTGAACTTTATTCGGCAGTAGGTGCAGCAGGCGAGCTGTTTGCCATTCGTGCTGAATTGTTCAACGAAGTGGAATCCGATACGCTGTTAGACGATTTTATTATCTCATTACGCGTTGCCATGCAAGGCTATAAAATTGATTACGACCCCGAAGCTTATGCCATCGAAACTGCATCGGCAAATGTAAAAGAAGAACTCAAACGTAAAATCCGTATTGCAGCGGGTGGTATTCAGTCGGTTATCCGGTTATATCCGTTATTGAATATCTTCAAATATGGTTTTCTTTCGTTTCAGTACATTTCGCATCGCGTGTTGCGCTGGACAATTACTCCGGTAGCTTTAATTCTTTTGTTATTGGTAAATATTGTATTAGCACCGTTTTCTACTTTCTTTTTACTTGTTTTAGGCTTGCAAATATTGTTTTACCTTTCGGCCTACATTGGTTATGTACTGGAAGATAAAAAGCTGAAAGTCAAAGTATTCTTTGTGCCGTATTATTTTTACATTATGAATTATGCCGTATTTATGGGCTTTGGCCGCTACATAAAAAAATCGCAAAGCGTAAACTGGGAACGGGCAAAAAGAGGGTGAAGCCCCCTAACCTCCAAAAGGGGGAATAATGTGCAAATAAAGCAATTTCTTACTTTTTTATTTTCTTAATTTCTAACTTCTAACTTTATAAAAAAAATGAGCAGAATTTTAATAACAGGTGGTGCGGGTTTTATTGGTTCGCACCTTGGCGACAAATTGTTAGCGCAGGGACATGAAGTAATTTGTCTGGATAATTTCTTTACCGGACGTCGTAAAAACATTGAACACAATCTCAAAAATCACTATTTTGAGTTTGTGCGCCATGATGTAACTTCGCCATACATGGCTGAGGTAGACGAGATTTACAACCTTGCTTGTCCGGCTTCGCCCGTACACTATCAGTACAATCCGATAAAAACCGTAAAAACTTCAGTAATGGGTGCTATCAACATGCTTGGTTTGGCTAAACGTGTAAAAGCAAAAATTCTGCAAGCTTCTACCAGCGAGGTGTATGGCGACCCACACGTGCATCCTCAACCCGAAGAATATTGGGGAAATGTGAATACCATTGGCATTCGCTCGTGCTACGACGAAGGTAAACGCTGTGCCGAAACGCTGTTTATGGATTATCATCGCCAAAACGATGTAAAAATCAAAATCATTCGTATTTTCAACACGTATGGACCGCGTATGAACCCAGATGATGGTCGTGTAGTATCAAACTTTATTGTTCAGGCTCTTAAAGGTAAGGATATTACAATTTTTGGCGACGGCATGCAAACCCGTAGTTTTCAGTATGTCGACGATTTGTTAGAAGGTATGGTTCGCTTGATGGGAACACCCGACTCTGTAACCGGACCTGTAAACGTTGGAAATCCCAACGAATTTACCATGCTCGAATTAGCCACCAAAGTCATCGACCTTACCGGTTCAAAATCAAAATTAGTGTACGAACCACTTCCTGCCGACGATCCTAAACAGCGTCAACCTGATATCCGCAAAGCCGGCGAATTGCTAAACGGCTGGTATCCAAATATTCAATTGGAAGAAGGATTGAAAAAAACAATTGCTTATTTTGAAGAAGAATTGAAGTTGAAATAAATAATTAAAACGCAAAAAAAACTCCGCTCTGATTCACATCAAAGCGGAGTTTTCACTCTTACAATCAATCAAAAAAAAAATCAAAATTTATTTCTTGTTTTTAAGAAGTACCTCTTCGATAGCTTGTTTGAAAGCATCTTTTGGCAAGGCACCTTGTGCCATTTGAGGATTTTCGCCCACCGGACAGAAAAGAATAGTAGGAATGCTACGAATGCCGAAAGCTCCGGCTAACTCTTGTTCAGCTTCGGTATCTACTTTGTAAATGTAAATCTGACCATCATATTCTTTTGCTAATTCTTCGAGAATTGGCGCTACTACTTTACATGGTCCACACCACGATGCATAAAAATCGATAATACAAGGTTTGTCGCCCAGATATTTCCACTCAGTTGGATTTGCCTCATAATTAGCTACTTTAGTTAAGAATTCAGCTTTTGTTAAATGAATTGTTCCCATTTTTTTAACTTGATTTGTTTGTTTTGTTTCTTCAGTATCTTTGGCTTTACTTGCACACGAAGTAACTGCCACAATAGTGAGCATTAATATTGCTCCGATTAGTTTTTTCATGATAATTTTTTTGTTATTTGCTTTGCGTTATTAATAGTATTCTTTCTGTCGTCCATTAAAGAACACATCCCCACTCTGCAGGCGGTTCGTAAGTCGGAGCATCTACTTGACCATCAATGATTTTCCAACCCAAGTCATCTAATTTAGCTGCTATTTCTGCACGAGTTATTTCGTCGGTATGATTTACCGTAATGCGTCCATCGATAGTTTCTATCTCTGCACTAAACACGCCACGTAACATCCCCAACTGCTTCAATACTTTATTGTTGCAAGTCATGCATTGCGATTTTGAAATTTCGAATGTGCTATACATTTTCTTTCGATTTTTGAGGTTCGTATTTTTCAAATTTCATTACCGGTTTCTCCTTTTTGTCAGGTATACTCGTTGCACAAGCTCCACCAGGGCATCCAAAATTCAGAATTGCCTGTGCTGACAAAAACAAAGATCCTACCAAATATAAATTCTCTTTTGTTGAAAAATAGCCGATTAACATCAACAATCCAAATCCAAGTCGGAAATAGCGGGTAAAATCCCACGTTGCAAAATATTTTTTAAAGCTGTTCATTAGTTGTTTTTTCTTTCTTTTTAAACATGTCGAAAACCAAGTAACCCATTAATCCACCGTATATTACACTTATGTATGGATTCGAAGTTATGGGACAAGTTCCACTGCTACATCCGATAAAATAATAATACAAATATCCACCCAGCATCCCAACCGGAATACCTATAATTTTTAAAATATGTTTTTTTATAAAGTCCATGTGAAATGTAAAATGTGAAATGTAAAATGAAGAAATAGTTAATTAATTTATTGACATATCAGAAAAACTACACACAATTACATGTATTTAAGCATTGAATTATTTGCACTATCTGTTTGTTTTTCAGCGAATAATAGCAATTTTTACCATCGCGACGACAATTAAGAATTCCTTTAGCACGCATATCAGTAAGGTGATGCGACAAGAGCGATTGCTCACATTTCAAGTGCTCACCAAGCTGCGACACATTTAACTCATCAGTTTCGGAAAGGAGCGAAATAACGCAAAGCCGAGTTCCGTTAGAAATAGCTTTTAATGTATAAGCAGCCTCATCCATACGATTTATGTCTTTTTTTAAATCCATAATTGAAATCATGCACAAATATATGAACATTTATTCATGTGTTCCAAATTTATTTTGAATTTTTAAGAAATTTCAGTCTGCCAAAACAATTGATTTTAAAAATAAGGTAGTTTAATACTTTTTGTGCTATCTATTTTTAAAGAAAAAACTATCTTTGCGTGCTAATTGAAAAAACGATGAGTCAACAGATTACGAAAATTTGCGATGATTTTTTAAGTGAATTGGATATAGCTATCGGAAACGTGGCATCCGAAAATATTTACGTACTTACCGACGACAACACACAAAAATATTGTTTGCCCGAAGTTTTAAAATCTACAAAACTAACAAACTGCCATCTTATTAATATATCAGCAGGCGACGAAAATAAACACATTGACTCTGCTGTAACAATTTGGAAATACCTGAGCGAAAATGGCGCAACACGTAAATCGCTGATGATTAACGTGGGAGGTGGCATGATTACCGATATTGGTGGATTTACCGCTTCAACATTTAAGCGTGGCATACCGTATATTAATGTCTCCACTACCCTACTCGGTGCTGTGGATGCTGCAACAGGTGGTAAAACAGGCATTAACTTTATAGGGCTCAAAAACGAAATAGGCGTATTTGCTCCTGCAAAAGAAGTACTTATTAACATTGATTTTTTCAGAACACTCGACCATAAGAATTTGATCTCGGGCTATGCCGAAATGCTGAAACATGCATTAATCGACACGCCCGACGAACTAAAAGAGGTTATGGGTTACGACCTCAAAAAATTTGATTTACAGGAGCTAAAACCCTTATTGATAAATAGTTTCAGAATAAAAGAGCGTGTAGTGGAAGCCGACCCATTCGAGGCGAATATTCGTAAAGCACTCAATTTAGGACATACTTTTGGGCATGCCTTCGAAAGTCATTCGTATAAAACAAACAAACCTGTGCTGCATGGATATGCCGTTATGTGGGGTTTGTTGTGCGAATTGTATTTATCGTATGTAAAACTTAATTTCCCGAAAAATACATTATTAGAAATCAAAAAATTAGCCAAAGAGTATTACGGAAGTTACGTATTCGATTACAACGATTACGAGTCACTTTTCGAATACATGACACACGACAAAAAAAACGAATCGAAAGAAATAAACTTCACACTGCTTTCGGGCATTGGCCAAATAAAAATAAACAAAACAGCGTCGAAGGAAGAAATTTTTGAAACGTTAGATTGGCTGCAGAGTATTTGATGTGAGGATGTGATGATGTGATAATACCTTACAAACTTTATAACTTTACAAACTTTATAACTTTAAGAACTTTACAAACTTTATAAACTTTA
>DYSC01000014.1:0-1631 GCA_020726365.1 Porphyromonas sp. | reverse complement strand
AACTTTACAAACTTTATAAACTTTATGAACTCAAAGACATTAATTATTGGCGCAAGCAAAAACCCTGAGCGATATGCTTACAAAGCCGCCGAACAACTTACAGCTCATGGACACGAAATTGAATTATTAGGACTACGACCTGATGTAATTTTTGGTAAAACAATCGACACCGAACGCAAACAACATACTGATATTGATACCGTTACTATGTACATTGGTCCACAACGCCAGCCTGAATATTACGATTATATAATTAGTCTGAATCCACGTAGGGTAATTTTCAATCCGGGTACTGAAAATAACGAATTCGAAACAATGCTTACAGAAAAAGGAATAATTGCTGAAGAAGCTTGTACATTGGTTTTACTGGCAACGAAACAGTATTAAATGGTAAATATTTCTATGAAGATAGCATTAATAGGTTATGGAAAAATGGGCAAAACGATAGAGCGTATTGCCGTTGAGCGAGGACACGAAATTGTGTCGATAATTGATATTGAGAATATTGAGGATTTTGATTCGGAAGCTTTTACAAGTGCCGATGTAGCCATCGAGTTTACGGCTCCGCATGTGGCTGTATCGAATATTCGCAGTGCTTTCAAATCGGGAGTTCCGGTAGTGTGTGGCACAACAGGCTGGACAGAGCATTTACCACACCTGAAAAAGGAAATTGAAGCAAATGGATATACACTATTTTGGGCTTCAAATTATAGCTTAGGAGTAAATATTTTTGCGGCTGTGAATAAATATTTAGCCAAACTAATGAATGCATTTCCAGCCTATAATGTTTCGATGACCGAAGTTCATCATACCCAAAAATTGGATGCTCCGAGCGGAACAGCAATCACATTAGCCGAAGGCATACTCGAAAATTTAGACCGCAAAGATGGTTGGAAATTGGATAATGAGGAAAAAACTACTGACATTGCTATTAAAGCCATTCGCGAAGGAATGGTTCATGGCATTCACACCATACGTTACGAGTCGGATGTTGATTTTATCGAAATCCACCACGAACTGAAAAGCCGTGAAAGTTTGGCTTTGGGTGCTGTAATTGCCGCTGAGTTCACTGCCGGAAAAAAAGGTTTGCTGGGAATGCAAGATTTAATGAAATTTTAAAAAAAATAAATCCAAATTGAGTGTGTAGATATATTATTTCTTAGTGTAACTTTGTGCATTTGTTTTGTGAACCTTTGCGTAATAATTATTACACAAAAAACTCAAAGAAGACACGAAAAACACAAAATTAACATGGATTATAAAACAGAGAATGATTTATCAAACATAATTCTTGGATGTGCCATAGAAGTTCACAAACAATTAGGTCATGGATTATTAGAATCAGCATATCAAGAGTGTTTATTTTATGAGTTAAATAATGCTGGTTTAGAAGTAATCAAGGAAAAACCAATGCCAATTGTATATAAAGATGTAAAACTTGATCATGGATATAGAATTGATTTATTGGTAAATAACAAAGTGGTAATTGAAATTAAAACTGTTGAACAATTTACTGATGTACATACAGCCCAAGTATTAACCTATTTAAAATTAGGAAATTACAAACTTGGATTATTACTTAACTTTCATGTAACTACACTTAAAAATGGGATAAAAAGAATAATAAATTA
>DYSC01000248.1 GCA_020726365.1 Porphyromonas sp. | reverse complement strand
TTTTCGCCTTCGATGCGGTATCGAAATTCTTCAATTTCGTTGGCTGCTTTCATCGACAAATACAAATAATACAACGAAAAAGGATAAGCTAATCTCTTCGCAATTGTGTAGGATTCCGAACATTCAGCTCTAACAGTTATACCAAATAATGGTTCGTCGAAATCCTTGAAAACTTCGAAATGCTCGCGGCGTTTCCATGTTAAAATATCAATTTCGTGTTTCATTTTTATTCAATTGGCATATTGAAAATTGGCAAATTATTTCTTCTTTTTCTGCACCGTCCAACCAAATTTACCAATCTCTTCGCCTAATTTGTAATAGTGTCCGTGGGAATACGCAATTAATTTTGCTTTACTTAAATCGAACGTATCTGTCTCAGGGTCAATGTATTTTGTGTCGGCTTGTACGTTTACAACGTCGGCAATAAACATATCGTGCGAACCAAGTGGAATAATTTCTTTCACTTTGCACTCGATACAAAGCGGCGATTCCTGAATAATTGGAGCAGCCACCATTTCTCCTTTTACAGGAGTTAGTTTCATTTCTGCAAATTTATTAAAATCTTTACCACTTTTCACGCCACACCAATCAGTAGCAAAAGCCATATCTTCGTTAGTCAGGTTAATAACAAATTCACCTGTTCGTTTAATAATTTCGTACGAATGCCGCTCCGGACGCACTGATATATAACACATTGGCGGGTTAGAACAGATGGTTCCCATCCAACTCAATGTAATTAAATTGTAATCTTCCGGACTACTACCGCACGAAATCAACGCAGCCGGCAACGGATAAATCATTGTGCCGGGCTTCCAGCTAATATGTGACCTCTTCACAGCCCTCTCCTCTGGAGAGGGTGAATGTGTATCTATTAACGGTTTACTATTTGAATAATCTTTCTTAAATGTCATTTACTAAAAATGAAAAGTTTAATAATTTGCAATTTCCCTCTCATTTGGAGATGGTTAGGGTGAGGTTTATTTAATCTTCACCTCTTCCACTTTCACCTCACGTTCGCAGTAGCGACATTTCAGATGTGTATTTTCAGCATCTTTCAATACAAAAAATCTGGTTTGAACGGGCTGATTGTTTGTTATGCAATTAGGATTAGCACATTGAACAATTTCGCGAATTTCATCAGGTAATATCAACGGGCGTTTTTCAACCACCTCGTAATCGCGTATAATATTGATTTTTGCATACGGACAAATCAAAGCCAATTTACTTGTTTCGTTATCAGCCAATGCTCTATCAGCAATTTTAACGATACCTTTTGAACCTATCTTTTTGCTTTCTAAGTTATTAGCCAGCGTAATCTGATTCAGACAAGTATCCAAATGAAGTATGTGAACCACCTTAAATAATTTGTCGGATGGAATGTGGTCAATCAC
>DYSC01000247.1 GCA_020726365.1 Porphyromonas sp. | reverse complement strand
TTCCGCAGGTACGTTAGTTTGGTTTTCTGATTCTATATCAGAATAAAAATATACTATTGTTGTATCTTTTGCTACACAATGTACATTATGGAAGTATGAACCTTGTACATATTGTTGCCATACAAATTGGATAGTATCAATACACGAAGCTTCGGTTAATCCTATATCGTAAACATAAGCCTCTGGCTCATATTGCATATTTGGGTCTTGTACTGTTGAATACATTGTATCAACCCAATGTATTGGGGCTGGGTGCCATGCTCCGCCTGATGCATAAGGTTCGGGTACGGCATGTAGTTGTGCAAATTTACCGCATACATGTTGCACGTCGCCAGCCTCTACTGTTGGGGTTCTTATAAATTCTATTAATACTGTATCGGTGCTACTACATGACTGATTATATGCATTATGTTCTTCCCATACAAATTGGTATGGTCCGTAAGTGGTAGCGTGCACTGTTACAACAGAAGTATCTTGGGCTTCTTGTGTTCCATTTCCAAAAGTAATAGAACCGCCTTGAGGGGCAGATACAACTGACCATCTTCCTTCTCCACAAGGGATTGAATACATAGCGTTTAAATCATATTCAAATCCACAAATGCCAATATCATTACCTCCAAAAGCCTCTGTTGGCTGATAAAAAGTTATTCTTACTGTATCACTTGCAGAACAACCACTGCCGTTATCAATAGTCCAAAAGAATAGTACATTAAAACTACATTCTGCGGGCCAATTAATATTGTTTGGATTGTATCCTATTTGTGTATGTCCGTCATTATCATTAACCATAGTTATTCTTGAATCGCTATACGTCCAATAACCAGGATAAGATGTATCGGCTTCCATTGTATAAATATTATCGCATGTAAAACCATTATCGCCAGGAAAAACAGGAATACCAGTTATTGGCTGTGTAAAGGTTACTGTATGAACTGCTTGGTCGGAACATATTCCGTTGGTTACTGTATATATTGCTGTTTCTACGTGGTTTAAGGCACTGCCCCATGGCATTATTGTCCATGTTACTGTTACATTTGTGTCTGATGGAGTAAACAATCCGCCTTGTGCTGTGCTTGTCCACTGGTGTGTTGATACCGTATCGGCTCCAGTTCCCGGTGATACTTCTATTGATTGTGCACATATTGTGTAATCTACATCGGCTCCTGCATTTGGGGTTGGGTTGAATGATATGATTACCTCATCGGTATCTGTACATAAGCCATTTGTTTCTACCCAATACAATGTATCGGTGCCATAAGCTGGGCAACTTACTGTTGCTGTTGGACTTGTTAAAGGACTTACTGTCCAGCCTAATGGTATATTTATCCAATGTCCGGTATTACCGCTTGTTAAACTTGCTGTCATACTTGTGCTATTGGCACACAATACTTGGTCGCTACC
>DYSC01000013.1:20964-30032 GCA_020726365.1 Porphyromonas sp. | reverse complement strand
GCGCAACTCAGAAGGCAGTTTTTACAGCTAAAATCGAAGCTTTATTATAATTATAATTTGAATAATTCACAAAAAAAAACCACGATTTAAATCGTGGTTTTTTTGTAATTATTCTTGATTCAGCGTTACGCGCTTGAAAGCGACACAAGTTAACTGTTTTTTGGCAAGCAGTTCTTTTACTGTAATTTTTCCGGCTTCTTCTCCACCTCCCTCGTACTTTTGTTCTACAAGTGTATATTCTTTGTAGAATTTTGCCATGCGTCCGGCAGCAATATTGTTTACTTTTTGTTCGGGCAAAGTTGCGGTTTTCTCTGCTGTTACTGTTGCCTTTATTTCGCGGGCTTTTGCAGCATCTTCTGCCGAAATCCAGCCTTTTGCCATATTCGATTCAATGTGGTCTTCGCTATCAACGTGTGCAGGGTTAATACCTGCTTTTTTCAACGCAACTTCCACTTCTTTTGCAACAAGCTCGAGTTTAGTTTTATCAATAGCCACTGCTAATTCTTCATCTTTTATCTTTTGTGGCACAGCTGATTCATCAATTGCCACAGGCGACATTGCCGCAATATGCATTGCTACACCGCGCATTGTACTGTATTCCGCATCTTTTTCTGCAAAAGCTACAACAGTTGCCAATTTGTTTCCCGGATGAATATATGCAGTTGCAGAACCACCTTCAACACATTCGTAGTAGTCAAGTTCCATTTTTTCGCCTGTAACACCCGAACGATCTGTTACCAAGTCAGCAATGGTGCGTCCGTCGATAATCAACGCTTTTACAGCATCTAATGAAGTGCTTTTTGCAGCCATAGCAGCATCAAGAATACTTTGAGTTAATGCTACAAAATCAGCATTTTTTGCAACGAAGTCAGTTTCGCATTTCAATGCAATGATAGCAGCGAAGCCATCTTTTGTAGATGCCAAAACACAACCTTCAGAAGCCTGGCGGTCGCTACGTTTTGCAGCAACTGCTTGACCTTTTTTACGAATAATTTCTATTGCTTTTTCGAAATCGCCTTCAGCTTCTGTTAAAGCATTTTTGCAATCCATCATGCCGGCTCCGGTCATGGTACGCAATTTCGAAATTTCTGCCATTGTTACAGCCATAATATTATAAATTTTGAACCCCTAAATCCCCCTTTAGGGGACTTATAAGAGCATAGTTGTTTTTATTCAGTTATATCTTTTTTTTATAAAAATGAGTTACAAGTATTATATTAACCAGCAACTCATTTTATTTAGCACTACCAAAAGTCCCCTGAAGGGGGATTTAGGGGGCAGTTACTTATTCTTCTTCTTTGATAAATTTCTTCACCACGTTAGCATTCAACGCCTCATCTTCCTCTTTCTGAGTGCGTGGACGTTTTGTAATACGTGATTTTTTCTCTTTTGCTACAGGTACTTCAGAAACTTCAGTATCTACTTTTTCGATTTTACGTTCTTCCAAACCTTCAATCATAGCTTCAACCATTGCACCAAGAATTACGTCAACCGATTTTGTAGCATCGTCATTTGCAGGAATTACAAAATCAATTCCAGTTGGATTTGAGTTTGTATCTACAATTCCGAATACCGGTATACCCAAACGTTGCGCTTCTTTAACAGCAATATGTTCTTTCATTACGTCGATTACAAACAAAGCTGAAGGTAAACGGGTTAAATCGGCAATCGAACCTAAGTTCTTTTCCAATTTCTCACGTTGACGAGCAATTTGTAATTTTTCGCGTTTAGAGATATTATCAAAAGTACCATCGGTAGTCATTTTATCGATAGTAGTCATTTTCTTTACAGCTTTACGGATAGTAGGGAAGTTGGTTAACATTCCACCAGCCCAACGCTCAGTAATATAAGGCATTGATACCTGTTGTGCACGTTCGGCAACTACATCTTTAGCTTGTTTTTTTGTTGCAACAAAAAGCACTTTGCGACCCGATTTTGCTATTTGTTTCAAAGCAGCAGCAGCCTCATCAATTTTTACTACTGTTTTGTGTAAGTCGATAATGTGGATATCGTTACGCTCCATAAAAATATAAGGAGCCATAGCAGGATTCCATTTGCGTTTTAAGTGACCAAAGTGGCAACCTGCTTCTAATAATTGTTCAAAATTTGTTCTAGACATTTTTGTTTTTTTTAATTTGTTTACTTTCTTCTTTTGTAGAATTCAATTCTCAGGTAGCCATCCAGTGTCTATGAGTCCTGTGAATTTAGATACTAAACCTAATCCAATTCATAATTGATAATTATGAATTCAGCATTGTGAATTATGAATTGTGTAATATTAACGTTTCGAGAACTGGAATCTCTTACGGGCTTTTGGTTGTCCTGGTTTTTTACGTTCCACTTCGCGTGGGTCACGAGTCATGAAACCTTCCGATTTCAATGCAGGTTTATCTTCGGCATTAATTTTTACCAATGCACGAGCGATTGCTAAACGCAAAGCTTCCGATTGTCCTTTGAAACCACCGCCATCGAGATTTACTTTGATGTCGTATTTTTCAGCCACACCTAATTTGTTTAATGGTTGTTTTACAACGTATTGCAAAAGAGGCGATGGGAAATAAACGGAAAGGTCACGTTTGTTGATAGTGATTTTACCACTTCCTTCGCTTACGAAAACACGCGCAATAGCTGCTTTTCTTCTTCCTAAGGCATTTATAACTTCCATATTGTTTATTTAAGTGTGTTTAAATCGATTAGTTTGGGTTGTTGAGCTTGTTTGTCGTGTGCTGCACCTTCGAAAACATACAGATTTCCAAGCAATTGAGCTCCCAATTTGTTTTTAGGTAACATACCTTTTACTACTTTTTTGATGAGTTTTTCAGCGCCTTTGTCCAACAATTGAGCTGGAGTCATTTCGCGTTGTCCACCCGGATAACCTGTGTGACGCAAATAAATGCGGTCGTTCCACTTGTTTCCTGTAAGCTGCACTTTTTCAGCATTTACAATAATTACATTGTCGCCGCAATCAACATGCGGAGTAAAACTTGGTTTGTATTTTCCGCGCAAAAGTTTAGCAACTTTTGTGCCCATACGTCCCAATATCAAATCGGTAGCATCCACAACTACCCATTCTTTCTGCACGGTCGCTTTGTTGGCAGAAATGGTCTTATAACTTAACGTATCCACTTTATAAAAATGTTTTTTAATTAATAAATTGCTGTTTTTAATAGACTTTTGTACTGTTTTTGAATGAGGCTAATCGGCACAAAAACAATAAGTTATATCCGCTAAAAACAAGCCATTACACTGGGATAATAAACGGACTGCAAAAATAGTGTTTTTATTTGGATTACCAAATAGTTAGCTCAATTTTTTCTGAAGGTATTTTGCATGCCCTTTGGGGTCTGAAGTTTTATCTTGTATAGCGCCTTTTTCGGAGTAGTTGATAGACTATACCAGCTATAATTAAAAGTAGCAAAGGTGTAATAACGTTGAATAGTTGCCAAAATAGTTTTTCGTCCGTTACCAAACGTTTATTCAAAAGTCGCAGTTTCAGCGAGCGCGACCGTAATTCGAGCCAACGAGGGTCGTCGGCCAAATACAAAACGGCATTTTGTATAAAATCCCTATTGCCAAACTGCTGATTCATAAATCGATCAAAACCCAAAGGCAAAGTGGTGCTGTCACTTGCAACGCCATTTGTTTCGTTGCGAATAATATCACCATCGGCAATCATTATTTGTTTGGATGCTAAACTGTTCGACCTTACTTGTTCAATTCCAGACAACCCCTCAGGCACAAGTCTGTTTTCGAAATTTGACCGGAATTTTCCTTCGAGCAATACCGCCACAGGTAAATAAGCCTGATTGAAATAGCTTTTATCATTCGGGTTGGGCATAGCACCCAAGTCGATAGTAGCAGGTGTTGTAATTGCGTGTGTGTTGTCCGATGTGGCTAATAATAAGGCTGTTCGGATATCTTTGTTTTCTCCAACAATTTCTAATGAGGATGCAAACTCGCTTCGCACTTCGGTCAGGTTTTTCGTAATCGGGTGCTGATAGGAAGTAAGCAAAAGAGGCGCAAAAAACCAGGGTGAAGGTTCAAATTGCGGTTTTTCGCCCACAGGAGCAATATTTATCGGAATTTGTGCACATTGTACATCTTGCAATAAGTTGGCATTAATTCGAACACCATATTTAAATAGTTGGTCTGATAAATTTACATCCAACTCCATTGCAGGTGAAAGTCCGCTCGTTGAGAGGTTTTCGCGTGCTATGCGCACGCCGTCAAGCAACCACAAAACATTGCCGCCTTGCATAATATATTGGTCGATAATAAATTTGTCCTTTTCGCTGAATGGGGTAGTGGGACGGGCAATAATAATGGCTTTGTATGGGTTCAGAATAGTTGCATCAGTTCCCAATATACCACGGTCAATTTGAAAATAACGACTCAGTGCTTTGCTAATGCTGTATGTTTCGGCTTCGTTAAGTTCGCCATGTCCTTCGATAAATGCAATTTTCGAAACCGATGTTTTCATTACACGACGAATGCCGTCGGTCAACTCAAACTCCAGACTCTCAATCGAAATATTTAGATTTTCTTCACCCGAAAACCCTCTGATATTTTTGAGCAGATTAACGTAAACCGTTTTATTCTTATACGCAATTTTTATCCATGGGAATACAATCTTCTGAATCGCTTTTCCTTCTTTATCGCGTTCGTAAATGGCTGTAGGAGTCATGCCTTGAGCGGCTAATTCGGCGTGTTTTTTTTCGCGAATTTCGTTCGAAGTTGCTTCTGAAGGGTTTATGATTTGAAAGTCGATACTTTTTCGTGCAAATACATCGAGTTCGTCGACAAGTTCGGTGGTCGATTTCTTTAAACGTTGAAATCCGGGATTGAGCTCACCATCAAGATAAAGCGTTATCGAAAGCGGTTCGTTGGTATTTTGCATCAACTCTTTGGTTTGTGGCGAAATGCTGTAACGTTTGTCAGACGTTAAATCGATTCGGAAAAAGTAAAAGAACGACAATGCAACTAACAAAATTGCTATTAAAAATACTAATAAATTTATTTTTTTACCTACCATTGGAGCTTTTTAACAATGAAAGCAATTATATTGAAAATTGCATTGTTGATAATAATTCTTAAACCTAACTTCATTTTTACAGTTTAGTCATTCAGTTGGTTTTCAATATCCATTCTTTGGCGCAAAACTCTAATTATCTCAACATTGTCTTTTGAAGTTTTTTTGTAAAATATTAGGTGAGATTTTACTTTAGTTGCCTTATAACCAGTTCTTATATGCTCCATTGATTTGCCATGTTCGAAATTATCAGAAATATATTCAGTTTCGTCCATAATTAGGTTGTAATATCTGTTAGCTTGCGGTATATTTGCAAAATATGTGCAGCTATTTTAATAAAATTCTTCCAAAAATTTCACTCTAATAACAGATTTACTTTAACAACTCCTCAATTTTATTTTTCATTTCATTAAATTCCATTTCGTTGAAAAGTCTTGTTAGCATTACAATTTTACTTGTTTTGTCGATAATTACATTGCGGGTAATATCTGCTTCGCGCTGAGCGTACAAGGTAAATAATGCAAATTTTGATTTCATGCTGTTAGTCAATTTGTTCCATAATTTTTTCAAGTTCGGTGTCAAGCTCATGCAATTGTTTTTTGCATATTTCGAGTAACACTGCTGCTCGTTTTACTTTATCGGAGATAGAATCCATATTAAGTGCGTTGTCGTTTTCCAACTCAGCCAAAATTTGTTCTAACTCCGAAAGTGCTTCGTTGTATGTAAGTTTTTGTTTTGACATATTTTTAAAATTAGAAGTTAGAAATTAGAATAAAAATGCGAAATGCGAAACAAAACATCTATTCGTCCGAAAAATGTACCAACACGTGCCTGTACGAACTAAATATTTTGGATTTAGAAACATAACCAATATAGCGTTTCGAATCGTCGACAACCGGTAAATTCCAAGCGCCGGTGTCTTCGAATAGTTGCATAACTTTTTCCATTGGCAATCTGTGATTTATGGTTGCCGGTGGCGAAATCATTAATTTACGTACCGTAAAGCGTTGATAAAGTTCGGGACGGAACATAATATTCCGAACTTCGTCTAATAATAAAACGCCTAAAAGTTGGCGTGTTTCAGGATCTACAACCGGAAAAATATTTCGGTTCGATTGCGAAATAACTTTTACAAGTTTACCTAAAGTCATTTCGGGCGATAACACAGTAAGGTCAGTTTCGATTACATTACTGGTTTTGAGTAAGGTAAGCACTGCTTTGTCTTTGTTGTGCGTAAGTAATTCGCCTTTTTGTGCCAAACGCATGGCATACAAACTATGTGGTTCGAACAGTTTAATAGTGAGATACGATGCTGTTGAAACAATCATTAGCGTCATAAACAAATTGTAACTACCTGTAAGCTCGGCAATTAGAAAAATACCTGTAAGCGGTGCGTGCATTACGCCCGACATTACGCCCGACATACCTGCAAGCGCAAAGTTTTCGACTGGAACTTGTAAACCAAAAATTTCCAATAAATGTGCAACTATAAAACCAGTAAGTGCGCCAATAAAAAGTGATGGTGCAAAAATACCGCCTACACCACCTGCACCATTAGTAGCTGCTGTTGCAAAAATTTTAAATGCTACAATCAATGTCAAATAAACAACAATTACCCACGGACTATCGCCAAGGTTAAGGAAAAAACTACGGTCGAGTACCGAATGCGAGTTGCCGTTTAGCAATGCACTAATTGTATCGTAACCTTCGCCGTAAAGTGGTGGAAATAAAAAAATGAGTAAGCTCAATGTAATTCCACCTATTGCTAATTTAGAATATGGATTTTTGAATCTTCGAAAAAACTGTTCGATGCGATTGATGCCACGCGTAAAATATAATGAAATCAAGCCGCAAGTTATTCCGAGTAATATTAATAACGGTATTCTATCAACGCTAAATTCTTCGAAAATGGTAAATTTAAACATAAACGAATTTCCTGATAGAATATACGACATGGTAGTTGCAGTAACAGATGAGATAAGTATGGGCACAACTGATGTTAAGGTCATATCGAGCATAAGCACCTCAAGTACGAAAACTAATCCAGCTATCGGGGCTTTAAAAATGCCTCCAATAGCTCCGGCAGCGCCACAGCCTACCAGCAACATGAGTGTTTTTTGGTCGAGTTTAAAAAATTTACCAAGATTGGAACCTATTGCCGAACCGGTGAGAACTATGGGTGCTTCGGCTCCAACTGAACCACCAAAGCCAATGGTAATACTACTTCCAACGAGCGATGTCCAAATATTGTGCAGTTTCAGAATGCTTTTGCGCTGCGAAATGGCATATAAAATACGCGTAACACCATGACTAATATCGTCCTTTACAATTTTTCGAACAAATAAGGAGCTGATTAATATGCCTATTGCCGGAAATACCAGATACCAATAGTTAACTGAGTTTCGACTGAAACTTTCGGTTAATAAATGCTGAATTAAATGAATTGTTGATTTGAGTAAAAAGGCAGCAAAAGCAGCAAAAATCCCAATTGCAAGGCTCAGCAGTAGCAAAAACTGACGATAATCTATGTGCTGTTCGCGCCATGCTATCATTTTTTCGTACCACAATTTCCGATCTATCATACACTTTTTACATATAAAAACGGATACAAAGATAGAAAAAATCAGGCATACTAAACACCCTCTCCTTTAAATAAAATTTCGAGAGTCAGAATCAAAATGCGTAAATCGTTGAGGAGCGACATATCTTCCATATATATTATGTCGTAATTTAAACGCTCCACCATTTTTTCGATGGTGTCGGAGTAACCGATTTTTATGGGTCCCCACGAAGTTAATCCGGGACGAATTTTATACAATAAGCAATAATAAGGCGCCTGTTCAATAATCTGATTAATGTAATATTTGCGTTCAGGTCGGGGACCAACTATACTCATTTCACCTTTTAGAATGTTCCAAAACTGCGGCAGTTCATCAATTCGGTATTTGCGTAATACACGTCCAATTTTTGTAATTCGTTCATCTTCGGCACTACTCAACTTCGGAGTTCCATTCTCAGCATTTACATGCATCGTGCGGAATTTTAGTATGTTAAATGGTTTGCCATACCTGCCTATTCGTTCCTGTCGGTAATAAACAGGTCCTTTTGAATCTATTTTTATAATAATGGCAAAATAGATAAAAACAGGTAACAACAGAATAAGCATTACCAACGAAAGTGCAATGTCGAAAATTCGTTTCATGGCTATTTGCCAGTCGGCCATGTGTATATCAGTCAGACTTACAAGTGGTTGCATACCTGCAGCCCCAATACGCGCACTTCCGGTAAGTATTTCGTAAAGTCGGGGTGTAAATCGTATTTCAATATTGTATTTGTACAACGTGTTTATATAGCCAAAAAGCTTTAGCTCGTCCGGATTATCAAGTGCAATAATTGCTTCTTCAACTTTTTGACTGTTAATAATATTATCTATTTGGTTAAATGAACCAACAATCTGCTCTTTTGGAATTTGAGTAAATGAATTATCAACCGAAACAAATCCAATCAACGCATTTCGTTCCGAATTTTTACTCAAAACTTCCGCTATTAGTAAAGCATTTGCACCGGTTCCGATGATTATGGTATTAATGCTCCATTTTTTCGAACGGTATCGTTTCGCAATATCATTGAAAATAATAAGCCTCAAAGTAAGTGTCACGCTAAAAAACAGAAAAAATAATGTGGTGAGCGAAATGTAATAGTAACTGCTTGATACTTTTATATCATCAATCATAAAAAGAAAAAATACAATTGCAGCAATAAGTAAAGCCGATAAAAAGGTGGAGAGTACAGTTGTTAGTTTCGATAATTTGTCAATTTTGATGTAAAAACCGGTAATATAATGTACGAATAAAGAAACGAACGGAAAAAATAAAAATGTAAGGTAGTATTTCGGTTTTACAACAAAAAATTCGATGTTATTAATAATTGAAATATCATTGATGGCTTTTCGAAACACAATAAACAATACCCAAACCAATATAGCCGATAGAATATCGGCATAAATATAGCGGTTATGTAATTTGTTATATCTCATTTT
>DYSC01000013.1:16972-20864 GCA_020726365.1 Porphyromonas sp. | reverse complement strand
TTATTTTCTAATTATTTCTATTTTGTTTCCTTTTCCAATTTTAATAATGGAAGGTGAAATTGTAGCTGTTTTCGATGCTCGATTGTGCTTCACCACAAAATCGGTAGTTTCATTTACTAATGCAATAGTCGAATTCTTCGGGTCGTTGTTGTGAAGACAAAGAATCGGTTTGCGGAAACGTTCGCACAAATAATTTGTAAACGGCCATGAACTAACTCTGAACCCTATGTTTCGGTTGTTCGATTGGATGGTTGATGCTACATTTTTAATATTATCAAGTACCACTATCATTGGTTTTTCGCTTACTTCCAGCAAATCCCAAACAATTTCAGGCATATCGTCGGTATAACTTTGCATGCGTGCTGTGGAGTCGACCAACAACACTAAATCGCTTTTGGGAAAATTTTCACTGTTTTTTAGCAACAATTTTACGGCATTTTCGTTTGTAGCATCACAGCCTACAAACCAACCACAATCGGAATTACAATGTACAAAACCACCATTTAGAAGCGTTTCGATTGATTTTGAAAGGTCGTCGCGAAAATCGGGTTTGTCGGTAGCATTTATCATGTTTTTGGCTGAAATGAATACAAAAATCCTTTATTTTGAACGGTATTTTTGTAAATTTATTGTATGGGGTATGTGTTTTTATTTAAAAGGAGCAGCTACAAAAATAGCACTTTTTATTCAAATATACGTTTGGGTTGTTAAATTGAAATTTATAAATGTTTTAATTACTTGAAATACAGTGATATGTTGTTGCAAAAAAATAATAATTGGAAATTTTAAAATAAATCTGTACTTTTACACATCGAAAATATGTTACGTTAAATGCCATCTTCCTTTTTGTTAATGCTGTTGTTTGGATGGTAAGCAGTTGAAAATCATATAAAAACGTATATGATAGTTGTTGGATTTTTTTTTAGTTGGAAAATAATACTACATAATGATAAACAAATGGATTTTTCAAAAACAAACGGATGATGAATTAAAAATAATTAAAACACTTGTAGAAGAACTAAATATCAGTCATGTATTGGCACAATTGCTGGTACAACGTGGTGTAAATACGTTTGAAGAAGCGCGTGTTTTTTTTCGTCCCGATTTATCACAATTGCACGACCCTTTTTTGATGGCCGATATGGACAAAGCCGTTGCGCGATTGTCCGAAGCCATGGAACTGAATCAGAAAATATTGATTTATGGCGATTACGATGTGGATGGTACTACCTCAGTATCATTGGTTTATAAATTTTTAAAGCAATTTCACAGCAACCTCGACTTCTATATTCCCGACCGATACAGTGAGGGTTACGGCATATCGTATCAGGGAATTGATTTTGCATCAACTAATGGATTTAAGTTGGTAGTTGCCTTAGATTGTGGCATAAAGGCAGTTGATAAAGTAAAATATGCCAATACCTTAGGTGTCGATTTTATTATCTGCGACCACCATACACCCGATGCCGAATTGCCGCCTGCTGTGGCTGTACTCGATTCGAAACGCAAAGATTGCCATTATCCCTACAAAGAACTTTCGGGCTGTGGCGTTGGTTTTAAACTAATGCAGGCTTTTGCTTCGGTCAATAACATTGATTTCTCGGAACTTACGCCGTTGCTCGATTTGGTGGCGCTGAGTATTGCTTCGGATATTGTTCCTATTACCGGCGAAAACCGTATTTTGGCTTTTTATGGATTAAAGCAAATAAATTCGAATCCGAGTGTGGGTATTAAAAGCATTATGGATATATGTGGTTTGTCTGACAAGGAACTGAATATAAGTGAGATTGTATTTAAGATTGGTCCACGTATCAATGCCTCGGGACGAATGAAGTCGGGCAGTGAAGCAGTACAGCTGTTGATTGCCAACGACCCCGTTTTTGCAAAAGAAAAATGCTGTACCATAAACGAATACAACAACGATCGCAAGGATTTAGACAAAAATATTACCGACGAGGCGATTGAATTAATTGTTTCGGATGAGCGTTACGCTAAACGACGGTCGATAGTGATACATAAACCCGATTGGCACAAAGGAGTGATTGGAATTGTGGCATCGCGTCTTACGGAGGAGTACTATAAACCAACGATTGTGTTGACCAATTCCAACGGATTAGCCTCAGGTTCTGCACGTTCGGTGCACGGGTTCGATATTTACAAAGCTATAGATTCGTGTCGCGATTTGTTAGAAAACTTTGGTGGACACATGTACGCGGCAGGCTTGTCGCTCAAAGAAGAAAATATTTCGCTCTTTACAGAAAGGTTCGAAAAATTTGTTTCCGAAAATATTTTGGAAGAACAAACTTATCCACAAATCGAGGTAGATGCAGTGATGTCTTTCAACGATATAACCCCCAAATTTTATCGCGTATTAAAACAATTTGGTCCGTTTGGACCCGGCAATATGAAGCCGGTTTTTGTTACAAAAGAAGTAATTGATTACGGTACAAGTCGTTTGGTAGGGAAGGAGCAAGAGCATCTGAAATTAGAATTGGTTGATTCCAGCTCGGAGAATGTAATGAATGGCATTGCTTTTCGTATGCATGCTTTCAACGACCACATCAAAGCGCTTAATCCGCTCGATATTTGCTACACTATCGAAGAAAACACCTTTAATGGAAATACCAATATTCAGTTGTTGATTCGTGATATAAAAATCGATGGGGAATAATAAATAAAGAAAGCCCTTACACCAAAAATGTAAGGGCTTTCTTAATTTATAAACGAGTAACTTATTCAGTTACAACTTCGAAAGCAACTTCAACCGATACTTCTTTGTGAAGTTTCAAAGTTGCTTTGTACGAACCAATTTCTTTCACAGGTTCTTTCAGTACAATCACACGGCGGTCAACAGTAAAACCTGCTTTTTCGAATGCTTCAGCAATTTGGATAGGACCTACTGCACCAAAGATTTTACCAGTAGTACTTGTTTTAGCACCAACTTTCAATGTAATATCTTTTACTTTTTCGGCCAATTCAGACGCTTCATTTTTCAAGCGTTCCAATTTGTGAGCGCGTTGTTTCATATCTTCAGCCAACATTTTTTTAGCCGATTCGGTTGCTAAAACAGCTTTTTTTGTTGGCACCAAAAAGTTACGACCATATCCGGCTTTCACTTTTACAATATCGCCTTTGTAACCCAAATTGATTACATCTTCTTTCAATATAATTTCCATACTTTTTCCTCCTAATTAAAATTATTTCATCATATCGGTTACATAAGGAAGCAACGCAATGTGACGTGCTCTTTTAACTGCTTGAGCTACTTTGCGTTGAAATTTCAACGAAGTGCCTGTTAGTCGACGAGGAAGAATTTTTCCCTGCTCGTTCAAGAATTTTTTTAAAAATTCAGGATCTTTGTAGTCGATGTAACGAATGCCGCTTTTTTTGAAACGACAGTATTTTTTCTTTTTAACGTCCACCGTTGGAGGAGTTAAGTATCTGATATCTCCGTTATTTGCTGCCATTTTTTAGTTCTCCTTTACTTCTTTTGATTTAACACCTTTTCTTTTCTCTGCATACTCGTAAGCGTACTTGTCCAAACGGAAAGTAAGGAAGCGAAGCACACGCTCGTCGCGACGGAATTGAGTTTCTAACTTTGCGATTACACTTGCATCGCCATCGAACTGAAGTAACGAATAAAATCCGGTCGATTTCTTTTGAATGGGGTAAGCCAATTTGCGTAAGCCCCAGTTCTCTTCATTGGTAATAGTCGAGCCATTCTCTACGAGAAGGACTTTAAACTTTTCTACCGCTTCCTTCATCTGTACATCAGACAAAACGGGAGTTAAAATGAAAACGGTTTCATAATGATTTAACATACTGTTTACTAACTTTTTAAAATTTATATTTTGATTTTCTTAAAGCGGCTGCAAAGATACGAATAATTCTT
>DYSC01000013.1:6790-16872 GCA_020726365.1 Porphyromonas sp. | reverse complement strand
GGCGTGCCCCTACGGGTCGGGCTTTCCACTCTTGTACCGCCGAAATACGGCGGCACGCCGCTCCAATCCCTCACGCATCGCAGCACGACGGTTGTTTGCGTCTTTTACAGAAAATTTTGTATATTTGCACTCCCAAAAAATAGTAAATAGCAATATAGATAAATATGGATAGTTTTTTCTAAAAATGTATCTAAAAATGCATTCAAGTATAAATTAATCATGGTAAACGATCTCTAACTACTCCTTTCGGGGGTTGGGGGGCTGAGTAAATAGTAAATTAATATAATGGCAAAAGAATTGACTTCGCGCAGCGAAAACTACTCGCAATGGTACAACGATTTGGTGTTGAAAGCCGATTTAGCTGAAAATTCGGCAGTTCGCGGTTGTATGGTTATTAAACCTTATGGGTATGCAATTTGGGAAAAAATGCAGGCCGAACTCGACCGCATGTTTAAAGAAACCGGTCACGTAAATGCTTATTTTCCCTTATTTATTCCTAAATCATTTTTGAGCAAAGAAGCGGCTCACGTCGAAGGTTTTGCCAAAGAATGTGCCGTGGTAACACATTACCGTTTGAAAAATAGTCCCGATGGTAAAGGTGTAATCGTTGACCCCGAAGCCAAACTCGAAGAGGAGCTAATTGTGCGTCCTACTTCCGAAACCATTATTTGGAGCACGTATAAAAACTGGATTCAATCGTACCGCGATTTACCATTATTAATTAATCAGTGGGCAAATGTGGTTCGTTGGGAAATGCGCACACGATTATTTTTGCGCACTGCTGAGTTTTTGTGGCAGGAAGGACATACAGCTCACGCTACCGAAGCCGAAGCCATGGTTGAGGCGCGACAGATGCTCGATATATATGCCGAATTTGCCGAAAACTTTATGGCAATGCCGGTGCTCAAAGGTGTGAAATCGGCTAACGAACGTTTTGCTGGCGCTCTCGAAACTTTTTGTATTGAAGCATTAATGCAGGACGGAAAGGCACTTCAGGCTGGAACTTCACACTTTTTGGGACAGAATTTTGCCAAAGCTTTCGATGTTACTTTTGTGGACAAAAACAATAAAGTCGACCATGTTTGGGCAACTTCGTGGGGCGTTTCAACCCGATTGATGGGCGCACTTATCATGTCGCATTCCGACGATAATGGATTGGTATTACCTCCAAAACTTGCGCCTTTCCAAGTAGTTATTGTACCAATTTATAAAAATGAAGAGCAACTGACTGCCATTTCGGAAAAAGTAAACGAGATAATTCCAAAGCTTCGCAAGTTAGGAATATCGGTAAAATACGATAACAACGATAACAAAAAGCCGGGTTGGAAATTTGCCGAATATGAACTAAAAGGCGTTCCGGTGCGCTTGGCAATGGGTGCTCGCGACCTCGAAAACGGAACTGTAGAAGTGGCTCGTCGCGATACGTTGACTAAAGAAACTATTGCCATTGATGGTGTGGAGATTTATATCGAAAAACTGATGATTGATATTCAGGAAAATATCTATAAAAAAGCGTTCGACTACCGCGCATCCGTTACCCGCGAAGTAAATTCGTACGACGAATTTAAAACTGAAATCGAAAAAGGCGGTTTCCTGCTTTGCCACTGGGACGGCTCTCCCGAAACGGAAGAGCGTGTAAAAGACGAAACTAAAGCTACAATTCGTAGTATTCCCTTAGAAGCAAGCGAATCCGGAACCTGTATTTTTACCGGCAAACCTTCCAAGCAACGGGTTGTATTTGCCAGAGCGTATTAAAAAAATCAGATTTGCTAATAAAAAAAACTGTTACCACATTAAAGTGATAACAGTTTTTGTTTTTTTAGAGTATATGTGAATCAATTCATAATCACATTGTAATTATTTTAGTATCCACATTACACCATTAATATCATCGTTTCCTCCAAATTGCGTAACCGCCTGATTGTAATTTGTAGCATTAGCAGTTTTTTCGCTCGAGAAATACTGAAATCGCTTAGCGATTTGCTGATTATTACCAGTTCCAGGTCCTGTTCCAAAAGTTGGAATGCCAGTACGACGATATGTAAAGTATGATTCCAAGCCTCCATGACGGAACAGAGCTAAATATTTTTGTTCCAATATCTGTTTTAAGCCATCGGTGGTATTACCTGCATATTTCACTTCAGTTTGATTATAATAGGTTGTAAAGTCAACCGGAATTACATATTCGTCATAAGGGTCGGTATCGGAAATACTTGCACTTTGTTTGAAGAAATGTGCAGTGATACTTCCGGTTTCAGGAATTTGATAAAAAGCCATCGAGGCTTTTATACCTGCTTTATAATAATCTTCGGCATTACCAAGCGAACCGGTAGTTATCCAACCACGATTAATGGCTTCGGCAATATTGAAGCACATTTCCTGATAGCTTATCTCAAGAGAAGGTTCGGCAGTGTATGTACGATAGTAGCGATAACGATTGAGTAATGAGTACTGACCGCTATTAGTTTTATTATACATTATTCCAAGGTCTTCACCTGCGTTAGCACCTTTGAAAGCATCGAAACTCGTTGCAGTTGTAGCTCCTGTAACAAGAGCCTTGGCTGGCTCACAAGTTAAAAATACGCGTGGGTCTTTTAATTTTGTAAGTAAACCAACATAAGTATCGCTAGTATTGTTGCGTAATGCATCGAAACCAAAGTTACCCGGATTGTTAGGGTAGTTATTAGTTGGATATACATATACAAATTTCAAATCATCGGCAACACTTGTCATAATAGGATACTTTGTCGGATTTGTAACGATATTACCAAATTGATTTTTTATTTTTAAATCAACATCATCGCTTTTTTTACTCAAATGTATGAGTAGTCGAAGACGAAAGGTATTTACTACTTTCTGCCATTTCGATAGATCGTTGTTGAAATAAAAATCACCATTCAAAGTACCACCTACTGTCGAAGTCTGAAAGGTAGCCAATTCAGTATTAGCTTCTTCGAGCCAAGTAAAACATTGTTGAAAGATTTCCTTTTGTGTATCGTACTTAGGAGTTAAATTATCAACACCTTTAAGTGCTTCTTTCATAGGAATATCGCCCATTTGTAAACTCATTTTACTAAAATAATAAGCTTTCAGAAATTTACCCATTGTCGAATATACATTTTTTTCGGGTAAACCAAGTTTAATAGCTTCTTCTTCCATTTTCACTACATTTTTAAGTGTAGTATAATAATTGTCGCCTGCACCAAAATCGTAGCGGTTGTTACCGTAATAATCGTAATTAATTAAGAAATGCTGGCTTCTACGTTCGTTTGTTCCAAATGGTGCATCGTGCAACGAATACAAAACATTATTGAGTAACAACGAAGATGGTACAGAGTTGGGCACATTTACGTTTTGTTTTAAATCATCAAAATCAGAACACGATGACATTAAAGCTATCACTAAAACTGTGATTAGACTAAAAACAATATATTTTTTCATTTTTGAGAAATTTTTAATATTATGAGTCAATTAAAATACAATATTCAGATTTATACCATAGCGTTTTGTAGTAGGCGATTGTAAACCTGTAGAACTATCGGTTCCATTATACTGGTCTAAGTCCACATCTTTGAAACGTTCGTCGGCATAGAGATAAAGCAGGTTACGTCCAACAAACGAAATCGATGCTTTAGTAAGTCCAAGAGGCGCAATCCATTTAGTAGGGAAATTATAGCCAATTGTAAGTTCACGCAATTTAGTATATGTTTTACTCATTAAGTTTGATTCGTCGATGCCATAATACTTACTAATATAATCTTGCACCTGTGTAGTTTTCACATTTTTATCAAAAGTCAAATTGTCGTAATTTGTGATAGCTCCTGTTTTGGTATCGTACTGAATACCAACACCATTTGAAACTACTACTCCTTCGCCAACATAAGAACCTTTGTAGGTTGACGAACCGGCATTCTGGTCGTCGAGGTCGCGTGCAACACCGAAAGCACCCTGTATAGTTTCTATATTTCTACCACCACGCATGGTTTTGTTGTGAAGATAATCCACTATTACACCACCCACATTCCCGTCGAATTGGAATGATAAAAAAGCGTTTTTATAATCGAATCTATTAATTAAACTCCACTGAAAATCACCATTCTTGTTTCCTAAGTTTTGAGCAACTTTCATGTTGAGAGGTTTACCTGCTGTATCATGAATAATATTGCCTGCTTTGTCGCGGTAAAATGCTGAACCATAAAATGTATCGGTTCTGTCGCCAACTTTAAAAAATGTATTGTAAGTGTCTTGTCCAGATGGTAACTCAAGATATAATTCTTTGTAAGTACTCCAGTTTCCGGTAATATCCCATTTAAAGTTGCGTTTTTGTATTGGTGAAACTGTTAAAGCTAATTCAATACCTGTACGGCGAGTTTTAAGGGCGTTAATGTAGTATCCGGTATAACCTGTAGCCGAAGATATTACATTTTGAAGAATTTTAGGACCATCTACATATTGAAAAGCAGTAGCCGAGAAATCAACTTTGTTTTTGAATAGACCTATATCAATACCTTCTTCGTAGCTTACGCGAGAAAAAGGCTCAATATTTGGGTCGCTTAGCGTATTTGTGTACGAAGCCGAAGGTTGTGAATTGTAAAGTTTCGATTGTGTGTACGACGAATTTAATTCGTATGTAGGTCCACCATAAGGGCTGTAATAATTCTGACCATAATTCAAAGGGTAACTATATATGTTACTACCAGGTGTTAGACCAATTGATTCGGAAGTGGGTACACCTTTAACCATGGCATACGAACCTCTAAGTTTTAACGACGATACAAACTCGGGCATATTTACATAATCGGATACCAATGTAGCCATGGATAAACTTGGGTAAAAATAAGTATCATTATCGCTTAAAATTGCAGACGATTTATCCACACGAGCCGTAGCCGACAATGTGGCATATTTACCAAAATCCATATCCATAGAAGCATAACCGCTTAATACACGCATGGTAGAATTAAAACTATTGGCAATAAGCGGATTACGTGAATTGCTGAAGCTGTAGACCCCTGGTACATTTAAATAATCGGTAGAAGTATAGCTCGAATTATAGCTTAACTGGCGCACATTTCCTCCCACTAATCCAGAAAGCTGTACAAAATCAGCTATCATATAATTGTAGTTTAATTGAAGGTCGGTGTTGCTGTCGATTAAGCTACGACGGTCTTCGCGGTAGTCTCCCAAGTTTTGTTCACGTCCATAAGGGTGTGCCCAAACAGGCATCTTTTCATCGCGTAATTGGTCGTAAGTAGAAACTTGTGAGCGTAGGCTCATATTCAAGTTGTTGTTTATTAGATAATTAGCAGTTACGTATCCGTAAATATCTTTTTTGTGATGTCCTCTTAACCAGTAATTAACCATAGCCCAAGGGTTGTGATAGCGTTGGTATTCGGCAAAAATTGGCTGAATACCCACTTTACCATCCTGCCATATTCCTTTTATTTTTGGGTCGTTTACATCCCAGTCGGCGCCTGTCCAAATAGCCACGTTGTAAATAAGACTGTTTGGTCCATAATTTACATCTGGGAAGTTTTCGGAATACTGATAGTTGAAGTTAAGATTTGCATCTACAGTAAGACGTTTGTTTATTGCATACGATGCCGACATATTCAGGTTTGTAATATTTAAATCCATGTTTGGAATAATACTTTGCTGATGCGAATGCGATAAAGAAGTTCTTAACGAATAATCTTCACCCGTTTTGGTAATCGACACATTGTTTGTCGATTGAAAACCTGTACGTAAAAAATTTCCAAGGTTATTCACACCACGAGCTAAGTAAGGAGTTGGCTTATAATTACCTGTAAAAGTTAATCCACCTGGAAAAGTAGTTGTCCATGTCTGATTTGGGGTGTATTCGCCATCGTACTGAGGAATGAGCTGACCTCTGAATTTGGGACCCCATGTGTCGTAGTCATTATCGTTCAAACCACCACCTTTACCATCGGCAAAAGCATAAAGTTGATTTTCGCCACCACCATACTCATTCTGTACACGTGGAAAAGCAAGAAAACCATTATCAAAAACATTCGAACTGTTAATTTCAACTTCTAATGCCTTTTTACCTTTTGTGCCTTTTTTTGTTGTAATCAATATTGCTCCATTTTGCGCACGGCTTCCGTACAATGCAGCTGCAGCAGGTCCTTTGAGCACACTATAACTTTGTATGTCATCCGGACTGATGTTCCATGTGTCAGAACTAATAGGTACTCCATCAACCACATACAATGTGAGTTCACCACCGCGCAAAAGCACATTTGGTTTGCGTAGCATTTCTGAATTTGCACCAACCGATAAGCCTGCAACCTTACCCGTAAGTCCGGTTATAGGGTTTTGGTCGCGAGCTTTTACTAAGTCTTTACCTTCCACTTCGCGTACCGAGTAACCAATAGTTGAAGCCTTTTTCTCGATACCGAGTGCAGTAACAACGACTTCGTTAATGGTTTGGGTTTCTTCTTCAAGAGTAACATTTAAAACTGTATTAGTTACAATTTCATTTTTGGTTACAAAGCCAACGTACGAGAACATAATAGTTTGACCTGTAACGGCCTGAATGTTGAATTTTCCATCTACATCGGTAATTGTACCGGTAGACGATCCTTTCACAACCACATTTACACCGGGTAAAGTTTCACCAATTGTATTGGTTACTTTTCCCTGAACCGTTAACTTTTGCGAAAATACAAAAGTACTCATCAGAAGTAGTAATACTACTCCAATTGTTTTGTTAATTTTTGACATGTTGATTTTAAAATTTAATTACTTATTTTGAGTTATATTGCAAATAATATCCATGTTCGCATGCCATGTACTCATGTAATAGGCTGCAAATAAATAAAATAGAAAAATAAGATTTGGAATTCTTGAGGGTTATGTTAGTTCAATTCTACCTCGTTTACGAAAACTTTCAAGAGTTCGGACGGATTTCGGTTTACTGAATTAATACGACGTTCGAGACTTTGTGTATCTTCATCCAACACATTCAGTGCTACATTCAGTACTTTATTGTAAATCTTAATAGCCTCTTCATTAGAAATTTTATTGTTGGCAAGTTCTTTTTTGATGTGCTTTTCAATTTTTTTTACCGAAAAATAAATATCAGGTTTCCGATAAATAATTTTTGTGGCTGAACTTCCCGGAGCAATTGGCTCTTTGTAGCTGTAACGATTACTGAACAAAAATTGCTTTTTTGCTACAAACTCACCCAAAAAATGCTTACCTGCTTCCTTATTATCAATTTGGGTTAAATAAGTTGACTGATCCATTGATGGGAAACTAAAGTAAACTTGATTAGGTGTTACTGATACGTTGGTTCGTTCGTTTGCATCTGTATTTTTAGCTAAATATTGAACTTGTGCATTAGTCGAAAACACAACAAAACACATAAGTAAGTAACTGTAAATAACCTTTTTCATTTTTATTTTTAAAAATTAATAATACTATTCCTGCAAAATTGCAGCACTATTAGAGCCTATTTTTAACAATACAAAATTAGATGAATAATGTTACGGAACTATTATTAATCTTTTATATATCTATTAAGTTATTGTTTCATTTTTCATTTTTGTTTACAAATACGAAACAAACTAATATTCAGTTTTTTATGATGATAAAAACACAATTACCAGTATTTAATTTCATTTATAGCCTGTACTAATTGTTCAATATCGTGTGGGAAAATTTCGCCAATATTACCTATTCTGAATGTATCGCTTTGAGCCACTTTTCCAGGATAAATAATAAATCCCTTCGATTTAAGCAATTCGTAGAATTTTGTAAAACTATAATCGGGGCTTGCTGGCGAAATAAACGAAGTGATAATAGTTGATTGCAAATTGTCAGGCAGTAAGGTTTCGAAACCCAACTCACGCATACCATTAACTAATGTGCGTTGGTTATCGGCATAGCGTTTTTCGCGTGATTTCACTCCACCCTCTTCTTCTAATTCTTGCAATGCTTGCATAAATGCCCTTACCACATGGGTGGGTGAAGTAAAACGCCATTTTCCTTTACCGTTTTGCATGGTTATCCATTGGTCGTACAAATCCAAGGAGTGGGAGCGTGCCTGCGATTCGCATTTTTCTATCTCAGTAGTGCGTGCTATTATAAAACCAAAACCAGGTACACCCTGTATACATTTGTTGGATGAGCTAATCAAAAAGTCGATATTCGATTCAGCCACATCTAAACTCACACCACCAAAACTACTCATAGCATCCACAATGGAAATTTTGTTGTATTTTTTGGCAAGTCTGCAAATCTGTTCCACAGGATTTAAAATTCCGGTTGTGGTTTCGCAATGTACTACGGCTATATGTGTAATTTGCGTGTCATCAGCCAATATTTTTTCAATTTCATCAATACTTGGAATACTTGTTTCAGCTACAATATATGGCACATGGTTAATGTGCAACATTTGTGTAATTCGAATAATACGGCTACCATAAGCACCATTGGCAACGATAAGCACTTTGCCATAACTGGGAATTACAGATCCAATTACCGATTCGACAGCAAAAGTACCACTGCCTTGCATAAGTACCGAAGTGTATTGTTCGAATTGTGAAGTTGCTAATTTTTCGAGTTTTCTTCGTATTTCTTCAACAATATTTTGGTTGTAATCGTCGTCCCACGTACACCAATCGCGCAACATGGTTGCCTTTACTGTTTTACTTGTTGATAATGGACCAGGAGTAAGTAACAGATATGGATTTTCGGGAAATTCTTGTGTGTTCATTTTTTTTTATTAAAAAGGAAATTTTACTGTTAGTCTTTTATTTGAGCGAATAATAAGATTTGAAACTTCGAAATCACCTTTGCATTTTGCTGGGATTTCGATTACCGATTCGCCGTAGGCAGCAATAGTAAATTGAGTTCCGCTGACAGCTTTGAGCATAAATGGTACATCCGAAGCATTTATAACTTGGTAAACTTTTTCTTTTGGATTTTCAGAAAGCAATTTTATAGTTAGCGAAGCTTTGAAAAATTCGCTTAAAAATTCTTCTTTGCCAGCTAAAAAATTACCAAACCAAGCTATGGTTCTACGGGCAATCATCGCTTCTTTCAATGCCGCTTCGGTTCTTTCGGTTGCCAAAACCAATGTCATAGGGCGGTGATAACGCGATAAATCGTACATATTTTCCACTAAACCGTGAATGTCCGAAGTAGCAATGTAGGCTATTCCCTTTTCGTTGCACCAATCGAAAGCAATTGGATAATATTCTTGTTCGTTGAAAACTTCAACTGCATGTAACATCCCTTTTTTTAGAAGTTCGGTGTGAATATCCCACCATTTGCAAGTATCAGGCTGTTGAGCTTTCCATCCCGGATGATTCCAAATGATAAAAGCTCCTTGTTTTTTGGCAGCTTCAAACACATCCATTAGGTTTGGAGTATCAAGCTCATTCGTATTTGTAATAAAAAGTGCATTAAAATGACCAGGTGTCATACTTCGTGTTATTTCAGCTCCTTTTATTAAAATTATTCCTTTTTTATCGGCATAAGGTTTTGCTATGTCGAAAGAAGAGTTATCATCGCCACCCACAAATTTCTTTGATGGATAATTTTCAATATGATCGGTAATAGCTATTGCATCCAATCCCATTTGCCATGCTTCATCCACACGTACGGTTGGCCATACTTGTCCGTCCGAAAAATCTGTGTGCATGTGAAAATCGCATTTAAGGGTCTGGTAACCCAACATAGTAGGCACGTGAATAAGTGTACGTTTATTTACGCGTGTAATTTCTGGCATCTGTACATTATTCATGTTTTGTGCCAATAAGCTAACCGAACTAAAAAGTAAAGTTGCTAAAAATAGTTTTGATTTCATTTTTTTGTTGAATTTAAAAATAATTTATAATTGTATGAGTTTTGGTAATTCTGTAATGTCGTTAATAATATGTGTATGAGGAAATTCCAATAGCGTTTCTTTCTTATTTGCCCCGCTTAATACGCCAATATTTCCGATGCAACCGGCATTATAACCCGACAATAAATCGGCGGGTGTATCGCCAATTTTAATCACTTCGTGCACACTTTGTATGCCTAATGTTCTCATGGCGTGAAATATCATGTAG
>DYSC01000013.1:0-6690 GCA_020726365.1 Porphyromonas sp. | reverse complement strand
GTCCTGAACTGTTGTGCCCGAAAGGTCGAACACGACTAATTTAGTTTTTTTCATAGGTTTATTTTAGCTCGTATTTTAATAGTTTTTTCTGAATGGCTACATAAGTAAAAATGCATAGCAATATGCCAAAAAAAGAAAGATAGATGTTGAGGGTACCAAAAAACGAAACCCAACTAATATTTGGTGAAAAAAAGTTTTTTGCCATAAACGTAGAAACACTCCCCAAATAGCCAATGGCATCCGAAAGATAAAACAGAAAACCAATATTGCCTGCTTGTTTAAAAGTAGCTATAAAACGCTCGAACAACAATGCATGATAGGTAATATACCCCAGATACACACCAAATCCTACGGTAATTATCCAAACAATGCCACTTATTAGTTCCATATTATAGAGGATGGTTGTGGCAATATTTATAATAAATCCAAAAGCGACAAAACCCAACGACATATTTAAAGCCTTCAGGTTGTTTTTGTACAAAACCATCAAAGCAACTATAACTAAAACTCCTACACCAACAGGTATTTCGGATGTTGTAAATATTTCGGGTGTACTTCCCATTCCCAATTCAGTCCAAATTTCGGCAGCAAAATTATCGCGTATATCACGCAATACAGTCAAAAAAACAAAGATTAATGTGAGCGGAAATAAAATGGAAATAAACTTTGACAGAAATTCTTTACGTGCTGATTTAGTCATTGGTAATCGAACAGTTCGATGTGTAATATCATCGGCAGTGGGGTTTGGCACTTTACTTAGTAGCCACACCGATATTATTAAAGGTATAGTAAAAATTGCACCGGTTGTGAACGGCATCCAATACTCCGATAGTTGGGTGTTGATTAACAAAAACTTACCTACTGATTTTACTATACCCGAAGCAAAAATAAACGATACGCTAACCGCAGCTCCCAAAATTTCGGTTGTTTTACGTCCTTCGAGGTACGAAAACACCAAACCCCAAACGATACCCAATGGTAAGCCATTGAAAAACATCCAGATTATATTCCACGGACTTGGAGTAACGGCAAATAAAAACAAAGCAAGTTGAGCAATTCCAATAACTACAAGTATGTATTTCGACCTGTTTTCGGGCTTTAACTCCGAAATTAGTTTTATTCCAATAAATTTAGATAATGTGTAACCTATTAATTGTGAAGATATTAACCAAATTTTATAGTGAATCCCAAGAAAAAATTGCTCATCGAAAGTAGCTACCGTAAATGTTTTGCGAAAGGCATACATACACGAATAGGTGAAAAATGCTGCTAACGAAGCATAAACCACAAATAACCATGACGGTTGTTTCGAGATGAATTCCTGAATCTTATTTTTTAACATGAATATTTGTTTAATCTACAAAACTCCAACTTTAATATGTTTACAAATAATAAACAAAATGTTGGTTTTTGATGCAAAGAAATAGGAAGTATATTACAGTTATATTTCAATTAAATTAAATTTATATTGTCTATATACTATTCAGTTATATTATCATATCTTTGTAGTCGATATTATTAAAACACAAATACAAGTTTATTATTTGTAAACATTATGCAATCAAATCAATTGAATTATGTGGGTAAACGCATAAAAGAACTTAGACAATCGAAAGATTTAAAACTCACCGATGTAGCAATTTCGGCTAATATTAGTAAAGGCTTATTATCGCGTGTTGAAAATGGAAGAACAATACCTTCATTGCCAGTTTTATTTAGTATTATCTCGGCATTAAAGGAAAGTCCGGCAGCATTTTTCGAAAACATTGATTATGTTACCAATCAACCTTTTTATATGTTGATTAAAAGAGAAAACTATACAGCAATTCAAAAAGAAGACTCAACTGGGTATAACTATTTCAACATTATGAGTCAATCTTTCAAAGATGTAACTTTTAATGCCGTACTACTTACGCTCGACCCAAATGCCAAACGTGATTTAGTAACTACCGACGGAATGGAGTATATTTATCTTATTGATGGCGAAATTGAATATAGATTGAATGATGTAATATTAACTATGGAAAAAGGTGATTCTTTGTTTTTCGATGGTAGAGTTCCTCATTTAAAAAAGAATAAAACAAACAAAATAGCTCAAATATTAGTCATTTATTTCCTTTACAACTAAATTATTGAATTATGTCAAAACAAATTGAAATGGTTGTGTTCGATATGGCGGGTACAACGGTACAAGACAACTACGAAGTTGAAAAATGCTTTTTCGAAGCCATAACAAACAGTGGATTAATAGCAACACACGAAGAGATTAACGCCATGATGGGATGGTCGAAAATCAAAGTTTTCGAAACGCTTTGGCGAAAGCAACTTAAAAACGAATCGGAAGATGTTATTTTGGAGAATATGCTAAAATCATACAACAACTTTAAAGTAATTCTCGAAAATCATTACCACACAAACACAGTAGTTTCTACTTTGGGTACAACAGAAATGTTTGAGTATTTAAAAAAACGAGGAATTAAAATTGCCTTAACCACAGGCTTTTATCGCGAAGTTACCGACATTATTCTTAATCGTTTAAACTGGAGTAACGATGTAATTGATTGCTCGGTAGCAAGCGACGAAGTTGTAGCTGGCAGACCTGCTCCTTTTATGATATTCAGAGCGATGGAACAATGCGGGATAACTGATGTCAGAAAAATTATTAAAATCGGCGATACACCTTCCGATTTAGGAGAGGGGAAAAATGCAGGTTGCAAATTCACATTTGGAATTACCAATGGTACTCATACCGAGGAACAATTGCAACACACCGAAAATGATGGATTATTTTCCGATATGCTTGCTTTCAAGGTGTTTTTACAAAGTCAATTGTAGGGAAATTGTTTTTTATTTTACAAATAAACCCCCGACATTAAATTGTCGGGGGTTTATTTTTTGAAGCAGAAAATCTTACTTATTTTTCCATCAAATCCAATGTAGGATCTTTGGCTACCGAATAAATGCTTTTTTGAGTTATAACCCTTCCAAACATATCTTTAGTTCGTATTTCAACAGTGTGATTGCCAATTGCTAAAGCCGATTTTAATGGTGCTTTCCACAAATGCAAACAAACTATCGGCTCCGATGGACGACGGCCAAGTTTTAATGTTTCAACATAGTCCCAATCCTGAACGTAGCGGTTGTAAGCGGGGTCAACTTCTTTTGCAAGTTGCATTTTTGCCCAATTTTCATTGTCAATGCGGTATTCGACTAAATCATTTTCAGAGGCCATAAATATATTAGCGTAAATATTATACGAACTCCAATCATCGCTCTGAGTTTGAGGTACTACCTTAGCATGGTAAATCGACATTTTATAACTTTCGGGCATTCCTACTACTTTATAATCCAATTCATAGTTATTGCCATTTATTTTCAATAGGGCATAGCCCTGCGGTGTACCATCTCGCATGGTTGTTACAGGAACTCCATTTTCTGTTATTTCGCCCGAATACCAATCGCCACAAGTTGCACCTACATTATATTCATGTATTGGTTTCGACCTTGCTAAGCCCTGTTCTTTCCCGTCAAAAGCTTGGTATTGAAAATGGGTATGAGCCGACATTATCAATACATTATCGTAAGGTTTAAGTAAATCATATAGCTTCTGTCTGTCCGATTGCCTAAAAGCCTTTTCTCCATCTTCTTTATCGTCCAAAGGTATATGCAATGAAACAACGACCAATTTATTATTTTCAACAAATTTAAGGTCATTTTCAACGAATTTAAGTTGATCGGGTCTGAAACCTCCCCAATATCCCTTGCCATCGCGAGGGTCGGGATAAAGAATATCGTCGAGTACAATAAAGTGTGCTTTGCCATAATTAAACGAGTAGTTGTTTGTCCCAAAATGTGATTCAAAAGTTTCATCAGACAACGAATCGGCTTTGGCATCGTAATTCATATCATGGTTTCCCATAACATTGTACCAAGGCAGCCCAATTTCAGCAACAGCTTCTTTATATGGTAAATGCAAATCCAAATTATCGCCTACAAGGTCGCCAAGAGAAATGCCAAAAATTGCGTTTTTAGAAGTACGTTCTTTTATATCGCGAACAATTGACTTGCTAAAAAAGTCAACATGCTCTTTTACATAAGGTTGTGGGTCGCCAAAAACGTAGCTTGTGAAAATATCCGGCTCATTTACTTTACGAATTCCAAAATTTAGCTTGGCGGGCATCTTGCCGGTAGGCGAAAAACCTTTGAAATTAGCCTCAGGCGAACCATCTGGCTTGTGAAAATAATAAAACGAAGGGATATTAAATTCATCTAAGCTAAACTCAAATCCTGCCGGCTTGATGACAAAAATAACGTTGCAGCGACCTGTTTGTAATACATATTCACCCTTCGAATTTGTAATAACAACATCTTTTCCATTCGAAACTGCTACATTTGCAACTCCTTTCTCCGATTTGTCGAACTTATTGTTAGCATTTACATCGTGGTAAACAGTGCCTTTTACAAAGTTTTGAGCGTGTAACAACACGCTTGCGAACAAAAATAAAAATAAAATACTTTTTCTCATTTGAATAAAAATTATATTTGTTTTAAATTAAAAATTGAGACAAAAATATATAACTCAAATGAAAATAAGATTACTGTTTGGTTAAATATATGTTATCAACGAACAGAACATTAATTATTATTATTTCATCTTCACTTTCAAAGGCTGCTTAATTCGTTTGTTGAATTTTTCAACCGCATCGAACCATTCGTTATCGGTTGGGAACTTCCATTTGCTCCAACCACCACCAAAAAAATAGGTAAAATTACTACCTGCTTTATAATCAGCTATTATCAATAAATGATTGTCCTGATTTGCGATTGCTTTGGCTTTGCATGGAACATTAACTCCTATGTAGTTTCGACCCGAAGGGATATTTGCATTGGATATAGCATCCTCAGCGTAAGCTATCACACCTGCTTTTAAATTGCTGTGTTTCAATCCTTTTTCGTCGTGTGTAAATATTCCGGCTGCCAACTGAAATGGTTTTGTCTTGCCCACATATTTTACAATTGCTTTGTTTAAAACTGAACCGGCAGTTGTTGTAATGGTAATTTCCTGGCTTACTGTTTCGTTGCCAATTTTAATGTTGTCGTAATACAATGTAAACGTAGATCTTAAAGGTCCATTTTCAATGATTTTATATCGATTATAAAAGTTACCCACCAAAAGTTTCCCATTTTGATAAGGTGCTATTCCACCAGCACCAAGAGCATGTCCAACTTTATAACAATCAAGTCCGTTTCCATGGTCAACATGGTAAGTGAGTCCATGTTGAAGTTCATTTCGATAGCGTTTGTTTACAATAGTGTCCGAAGTGCGCTTAAGCCACAAATCAACTCCATTACTCGGGTTTTCGGCAGCCAAGCCAGGTCCGAACATGCGGTAGGCGCCCAAATCGTTTTCCCATGCAAAATCGTCGTTTCGCTCTGGAACAAAGCGGGCAGAAGTTAAATACTTAACTGTTGACGGTTTTCCTTCGCTCACTATATAAATAGTTGTTGATTTTGCTTTTACATCAGCTTGAAAAATAAAACTGCTAACAGTTTTATTTTTGTCAAACACCAACTGATACCCAACCTCTTCTCCTTTTTCATTTTTTAAAACAAATTGTTTGTTTAAAAAAACAGTGTTTTTCTTGCTTACTTTCACCTCTACCATTTCGGCTGTGCGGTTAAAGTCAGCTGTGTTTTTTACCACAATTTGTTTTTGAGCTATCACTCCCAAAATAATCAGGAGTGAAGCTGCAATTGCCATTATTTTCTTCATATTTTCTAAATGAAAGTCTAAAGTCTGAAGTCTTTTGATATTTGACACTCGACTTTTGATTTTAGACCCTTGACCTTTGACTTTCTTCTATGTTTACTTTGGTTGTTTTCCAATGTATGCTAAAATACCACCATCCACATAAAGTACATGTCCGTTTACAAAGTCCGAAGCTTGAGATGCTAAGAAAATAGCAGGTCCCATTAAATCTTCAGGAGTTCCCCAGCGTGCTGCAGGTGTTTTAGCTATTATAAATTGATCGAATGGATGACGTGAACCATCTGCCTGAGTTTCGCGTAGCGGAGCAGTTTGCGGAGTAGCAATATAGCCAGGACCAAGACCGTTACACTGTATATTGTATTCGCCATATTCCGAAGCAATGTTTTTGGTAAGCATTTTCAAACCACCTTTTGCAGCAGCATAGGCGGCTACAGTTTCACGACCCAATTCGCTCATCATGGAGCAGATATTAATTATTTTGCCAGCTTGTTTTTTCATCATACCCGGAAGTACGGCTTTTGCTACAATAAATGGCCCGTTTAAATCAATATCAATTACTTGGCGAAATTCTTTCGCTGTCATTTCGTGCATAGGTATACGTTTGATAATTCCGGCATTATTTACTAAAATATCAATTATACCTACTTCTTTTTCAATTTGAGCAACCATAGCATTTATTTGCTCTTCGTCGGTAACATCGGCTACATATCCGTATGCCTTGATACCATCAGCAGCATAAGATGCCAAGCCTTTATCAACCATTTCTTGATTGATGTCGTTAAAAACAATGGTTGCACCTGCTTTTGCATAGCCGCTTGCCATAGCATAACCAATTCCGTAAGAAGCACCCGTTACAAGTGCAATTTTTCCGTTTAATTCAAAAGGATTCATTTTATTGAGTTTATAAAGTTTGTAAAGTT
>DYSC01000087.1 GCA_020726365.1 Porphyromonas sp. | reverse complement strand
AATAATAAAAATAATAATAATATGAAAACATCTATTCAACTAATTTCATTATTTCTGTTTCTATCAGTTTTAGCTAACGCCCAAACGGTAGTAAAACGCGAAACCATTGCTCAAAAAGGTTTTAACCCTGTTTTAAATGCAGCCGGCGATAAACTTTTGTTTACTGCAAGTGGCTTTTCGGGTTTGAATCTGGTTGATTTGTCAACAATGCAGCTTACAGAGATTTCGAAAGATGCCGGTGCCGGTTACGAACCACAGTTTTCTACCGACAACTCCCGCGTTTTCTATCGGAAAACTACCTTCGAAAACAACCGACGCTTCAATGCCGTGCAAAGTTTCGACCTCAAAACAAAACGAAACAGTGAATTGCTGACACCTCAGCGGAATTTGAACAAAATTTATCCGCTCACAAATGGTGTAATCGCTTTTTCAGGAAAAAACATATTACGTGCCACTGCTATTAAATCAACCGCTGCCCCTGTTGTAGTTTCGGCCAACGATGAGTTGAAAATCATGCTCTACAATGGTAAATTATCATTTCTCAATCCGCTGAATATGCCCGAGCCGCGTTATATTTGGGTATCACTTTCGCCCGATAGTAAAAAAATACTTTTTACTGCTGCCGGAAAAGGAACCTATATCTGTGACCTGAACGGTAAAATTTTAAGTACACTTGGCAACGTAAATGCACCCGTTTGGTTTAACGACAGTTTTGTAGTGGCAATGGAAGATAAAGATGATGGACATCGGGTAATTTCATCTAAAATTGTTTTGATTTCGCTATCAAAAAAAACAAAAACTGACATTAGCTTACCAAGCAAAATCGCCATGTATCCAACAGCTTCTGGCAAAGCAGGTCGCATTGCATATCATACCGAAAATGGAGAGATTGAATTGGTGGATGTGGTGATGTGATGATGAGATAATGCGGTGATGTGATGATATGTAGATGAGGTGATACTATGATAAAGTAACCAAAAGAAATTTTAAAATTAAAATAACACTTGAATAAAACGCTCGCTCCCTCTCTATTTGGAGAGGGTTGGGGTGAGGTCATAACAACATGAAACAAACATACCTTCTTCTAATTCTAATAACTCAACTAACTTTTGTTAATGCTCAAAACCTCACGGGAGTTAAAATATTTATCAACCCAGGGCATGGTGGTTTCGACAGCGACGATCGGAATGTGGTGATTGCGCCATTTACTTCGGGAAACCAAAATGGTTTTTGGGAATCGCAAAGTAATTTGGATAAGGGTTTTGCGCTACGCACCATGTTGCAGGCTGCCGGTGCTACGGTGGGTATGTCGCGCACTGCCAATACTACTGCCGACGACTTGCCACTTTCGCAAATTGTACAAATGGGAAATACGGCTCAAGCCGATTTTTTTCTTTCTATCCATAGCAATGCAGGCGGTGGAGTGTCAAGCCATGTGCTGATGATACATTATGGCTCGGATTTAAGCGATTCGCGGATTTATAATACCTACAATCCGGGCAATGCTACGCAATTTGCGTTGAGCAATAAAAGTCGCGATATAAGTGTCGAAATTGCCAAAAATCTGTATGCCAATCAGATTACAACATGGTCGTCGGGATATCAGGTGCGGGGTGATAAAACTTTTGCTCGTACCATTATGGGATGGAGCGATGGTTATGGTGTATTGCGTGGATTGGCTGTACCGGGCGTTATTTCCGAAGGCGCAATGCATGATTACATTCCGGAAACATACCGACTAATGAATATGGAATATAAATGGTTAGAAGCATGGAATTTTTACAAATCGTTTTGCAATTATTTTAATGCAGGTCAAATTTCTACAGGCGTTATTGCCGGACAAGTGAGGGATAGTCGCATTAAAAACGGAGCAACTTACCATAAATTTGCTGGGAACGACCAAATGCTCCCGCTCAACGGAGCAAAACTGACTTTGATTGAAACCAACGAAACCTATACTGTAGATAATATGCAAAACGGCGTTTTTGTATTTAAAAATCTTGCTCCGGGCTATTATCATGTAAAGGCCGAAAAAGAAGGTTATTATGCTCAAACGGTGGAAGTTACTGTTACAGCTCATAATATCTTGTATAAAAATTTTGCACTGAATCGTGTTCGTAATACTCCACCGCAGGTAGTGAGTTATTCGCCCAATGTGGCTATTACTGACAGTGTGGAAGCGTCTTCGAGTATTTCGCTTTCGTTTAACTGGGATATGGATATTGCTTCTACCGAACAAGCGTTCAATATTACACCAACTGTGGTGGGTAAGTTTACGTGGGAAGATACCAATTACCGACTGCGCTTTACACCCGACAAACCGCTGGAAAGGAATACAGTTTATACGGTTACACTCAATAAATCGGCTTCACACCCTGATAATTTGAGTATGGCTGCCGATTGCACATTCCAATTCCGAACAAAAAGTCGCAACCGACTTTCGCTTATTGCTGCTTATCCTTTCGATGGCAACAACAAAGTATATTTCAATAATACATCGTTCCGACTTATTTTTGATAAAAAACTGAATACAACCAATTTATCGACAGCTATTCGTGTGTTAGACGAGAACAATTCCGTTTTGGCAAAAGCAACTCGAAGTGTAATTAACAATTCCATTGTATCACCTTATGGCTCAACCTATTTCAATTTGGGCGCTAATTTAGTTCCCGAAAAAGAATACACTTTGGTTATTGATGGCGATGTGTCCGACGAAGTTGGAATGAAGGTGGTAGAACCAATTAACATAAAATTTAGAGCGTCGAGTACGCTTGTTACATCGCAGCCGGTAGCTGAAGCTTTTGAAACAACTGCGATCACATACGATGCTACACAAAGCAATGGAGTTATTTCAGCTTCGGCATCTACCAACACCACAAAACTGTTTGGCTCATTTTCAAATCAACTTACAGCAGGTTTTAGCAATGCTTCAGGTTCTGTACGGTATATTTTTGCTAATCCAATCAATTTTATGGCAGGCCAATTTATAGGATTGCATGTTTTTGGCGACTTATCAGGAAATTCAATCAGTTTGGAAATACAAAACGGAAATGAAATTAGTCAATTGCCTCTGTGCGATTTAAAATTTTATGGTTGGGAGTTTCACGAAGCTTTATTTCCGTTCGTTGGTGCTGGTGGAACTTTAAAAGTTGTTGGGTTGCGTGTAAATTACACGAATCAATTTATGTTTTCCAATAATCTAAATATAATGTTGGATAATTTACTGATATACAATGAGTCTATTTTGGGAATTCGTTCGGTTTCGACAAAAAAACTGCGTGTTTATCCAAACCCGACAAATCGTTTTATTAATGTAGATATTCCATCAAATGAGGCTGTTACGCTTGAGCTTTATAGCTTAAATGGTCTGAAATTAGAAACAGTAAACCACAACAAAATGGATGTTTCGGCATTTCAGAGTGGTATATATTTGTTGAAAATGTATTCATGTGGTTGTTTTTGGGTAACACCACTATTTATTTCAAAATAATTTGATATAAAATATTTTATTAAAAAATATTTTATATCTTTACCGTCAATTTCTATATATCTATACAAAATCTAATCAAAAAATCATGAACAAAAAACTACTCTTAACCGCTATTATAGCGGTATTTGGGCAATTCAGCTACGCTCAATTCATAACGGTTGTATCAACCGACTTTCTAAAAATGAGCGACAATAGCACTTGTTTTTCCCCTCGTTTTAGCCCTGCGGGCGATTATTTATTAATAAGCAGTAGCGGATATACAGGTTTGAGAGCCTACGATTTCGCTTCCAAAACCATTACTCGCATAACCGACGATGCCGGTGCTGGTTACAATACCCAAATTAGCGCCGACGGGAAAACCATTTTGTATAATAAAACAGAATTGATTAAAAACCTACGACACAACTCACTCATTCAGGTCGAAAAAGCAACACGCATCAAAAAGCAACTCTCTGCCTCGACGCGCGAAAGCATTACTCCTCGTTTTGTATCTAATAAATCGACTTATATTATTGGTAAAAAATTCGTTAAAACCAACGTGAGCAACTCCGAAGCGAAACCAATTATTACCATCGAAGACCGCAAAATGGTGCTTTACACAACCAACGCACGTAAAGTGCTAACACCAAATGGTACAACAGCAAGTTATATTTGGCCAGTTATTTCGCCCGATGGTCAGAAAATTGCCTATACCGTAGTCGGTAAAAATACTTATGTATGTAAACTTAATGGCACCGAGCCTGTATCGGTTGGCTATATCAATTCGCCACAATGGCTCAATAGCAGCTGGTTAATTGGCATGGATGACAAAGATGATGGCGAAAAACTTATTTCGTCCGATTTGGTTGCCGTCAGTGTTGATGGAAAAAAACACCAAAAATTGACTATTCCTGCCGGAAAAATGGCATTGTATCCTGCCGCATCAGCCGATGGCAAACGTATTGCTTTTACAACGCAAAAAGGAGAATTGTACATTTTAGCAGTTAGAATAAATTAATGTCGATTGACAACAGACGACTGATAACAGACATAATTATTCTTTCCGTAGTCTGATGTCTGTAGTCTGGTCACAAAAAATAAACATCATGAAAAAAATATTTACTACCTTTCTTGTTTTATGCTTGCTTGCTATTGCACAGGCAGCCGATTTTACTGGCGTAAAAATTTACATTAATCCCGGACATGGGGGATGGGATGCCAACGACCGAAATATCCAGTCCATTAATTTTGCCATGGGCGATACGCTCGGTTTTTGGGAATCGAAGAGTAACCTGGTAAAAGGGTTATATTTGCGCGACTTATTGCAAAGTGCCAACGCTACAGTTTATATGTCGCGTACACAAAACCGCACCGAAGACGACCGCTCACTATCGCAGGTTGCAGAAGAAGCCAACGCCAATGGTGTGGATGCATTTTTGTCGATTCATAGTAATGCGATAGGTTCAAATGTAGGCACCAATTACCTGCTTTTGCTGTTCCATGGCAAAGACACTGCACCCAAAGTTCCACAAAGTGTAACGCAGGCAAACGCTGCTTGGTCTCGCTTGTTTAGCAATAAACTGACCGTTTGGACACATTATACCACAACAACTAATATACGAGGCGACTCATCGTTTTACGGCAGCCATGGTTTGGGCGTGTTGACTCCATTAACCGTTCCCGGATTTTTGTCCGAAGGTTCGTTTCACGATTATCAACCCGAAACGCATCGCTTACTGAATAAGGATTATTGCAAATTAGAAGCTATAAATTTTTACCGTTATTATTGCGATTATTTTCAGCGAGACCTTCCCACAACAGGCACCATTGCTGGTTTTGTAAAAGGCAAAGATGAACGTATTAATAATGCCAAATATGTATATAAAGCAGGCACCGACGATCAGTGGCTGCCGCTCAATGGTACAACTGTAAAATTAATGAATGCTGCCGGCGATTCGTTGACAAGCTACCAAGTGGACACAATTTACAACGGCATTTTCAGTTTTCGAGATTTGAACCCTGGTACCTATAAACTACAAATTAAACACAAAGACCATACTACCAAAGATACCACTATAGCCGTAACTGCGGCTACTACAAGCTATTCCAAAATATGGCTTGTTAATCCAAATATTATTATTCCTAAAGATACAACACCCGATTTTCCAAACCCTAACCAAGAAGCCGGAACAGCTGCTTTATCTTATTATAAGTTTGGTACAGCTACACCTGCTTCGCCCGATTGGTTAAATCAGCATTTGATAAAAAAAGTACTTTACCGCAACGAAAAATATTATGTGCTAACTAAAGACCCTAAAATTTTGGTTGTTAATGCCACAAACAATACCTTGTTAAGTGAAATGAAAATTACCGGAATTGCAGGAGGAGTTAATATTATCAGCGATATTGCATTTACTTCGGACGGATATTTAGTAGCTTGTAACAAAGATACGGTGGGTTTACCCGAAACTAAAGGTCGATATTTTAAAGTTTACACATGGGATAATGACACAACTGATGCCAAACTGCTTTTCCAAACTCAGCAACAAGGCAATTGGGGTAATGGTATAATTGGTGAAACCTTTGCTGTAAGCGGTCCACGCTGGAAATGCAAAGTTTATACGCCATCGGTTACTACCGGCACATCAAAAGCTATCCGTATTGTTGGGTTATTGTACGAAGATAGCATTACGGCAATTGGGTATAAATACATGATTGATGCCACGAATTATACCGAAGCATTATGGGGTAAAGAACTTAAATTTCAGATTTCGCCTACCGGATCAGATCATTTTTACTTAGATAGCGAAAAAGTATTGCCAACCGAGTTTCAGTTCGACTGGAGCTTGCCCGATAGATCAACGTTGGGAAACAAAGGTGTATTTACCGAAAAATCAGGCTACACGCTACAAGCATTTAGTTCAGGTAGCTTCTATTTCCGAAATGCTAAACGCGTGTTTATGACTACACCTGTTTGTGAAGCAGATTCTACTGCCGCTGGAGTTGTGATGTTCGATATTACCGAAGGATTGAATAAAGCCGTTAAAATTTCGGATAAATTACCCGAAGCAGGACTTGGAGCAACTAAATCGGACTTTATGAGCACTGCTGCCAAAGTATCGGGTTACGATATTGATGTGATGGTATTGGCTAAAAATCAAGGAATTGGTCGGTATAGAACTCTTACTCCTGCTACTGTAGCTAATATCTACGCATCAGAACTTTCTATCGAAACCACTAACGATGGTTACAATTTGAAATTTACGCTAAACGAAAATGCAAAAACTGTAACTATCAAAATAATGAATGGTGCCGAAGTTATTAAGACAATTGATGCCGGAACACTTTCGAAAGGACTACAAACAGTTGCGCTACCAACTGCCGATTTGCCCGAAGGAACTTTTGATTGGACAGTAACAGCGAGTGCCGATGGCATCGACCGTCCTTTGAAATTTTCGGACAACGCACAGCCACAAATGCAATTTTACTCGCCACGTGGTGTAGCGGTCGATAATAGTTTCGAAAGTCCATATTTCGGACGCATTTATGCATCCGAAACACTACCGGGAACCGTAACAAATCGCTCAACGAAAGATGGAATATACATTCTGAATGCAGCATTGCAAGATGTTACTAATCAGGGCGCTAACAGCTATTCCGGAGGTGTAACGTGGGGCGCGGCCAGTTCACCAATGCGTGTGAGTGTGGGCGAAGACGGAAAAGTATATTTAACCGATTTGAGCGATGCCAACCCCGGAGTGTGGATTATGGATCCCGAAAAACCAACCGACAACTTCAAAGCTGTGTTTAGTGGCTTAACTGTAACCGCAGGTTTAGCAAGTTTAAACAGCGTAAATGTTCATGGTGCTATCTCGCATTGTTGGTCGACCGGAACAGGAGTAAATACCAAACTCTATACCTTCGATAAATACTATACCGATGCTGTAGCTACAAACAGAGGTAATTTACTGCAATACAATATTGGAAATCTTGAATCGGCATGGCAAACTCCTCCAAGTGCTATCGTGTACAACGACGGTTTAAACGGTAATTTGCAACAAAACTACAATTCGTGCATTGCACCCGATGGACGTAACGGCTGGTGGATTTCGCAATACCGCGCCACAGATGCAGCTGCAATACCATCGCTTATTCACGTAAAACCCGACGGGACAGTTTCTTTCAATTCAGGCAAAACCCCTTTGTTAATTGGCAACTCACAAGAGGCTGGTATGGCTGTAAATGCAGAAGGTGATAAAATAGCAATGGGATGTGCCGACGAAGTAAAGGTGTTTAACATTGCTTTTGATGCTTTGGGCGTACCATCCATTAGTTTGTTGCACTCCATAAAACCGGCAATGGGAACTAAAACGGTAGGTTTGTCATTCGACCGTGCCGGAAATTTATACGTAATATCCAATACTACCGAACGTTTGGGAGTTTGGGCAATGCCTAAATCGGATAATACATTCACTACATCTGCCCCATCCAAATACAGAATATCGGTAATAAAAGCAGGGATATATCAATTAGAAAATGGCAAAAACAATGTAACAGTTTTCCCGAATCCGGCTCAAGATATAGTAAAAATTCAGTCAGGGAATAACATTCAAAGCATTGAACTTTACGACCTTCGAGGACGTTTAATTAAAACCGAAGCCGTTGATATTCAGAAATATGAAATGAACATAAACGACCTATCGAAAGGCATCTACTTACTTAAAATAAAAACAAACAGAAACACGCAAACAGTGCGTTTAATGAAAAAATAAACAACAAAACAGTCGGGGCAGAAAATAAACTGTCCCGATTAAAACAAACTATTCACAATTAAAAATTAAATGTTATGAGAAAAATTACTCTTTTA
>DYSC01000246.1 GCA_020726365.1 Porphyromonas sp. | reverse complement strand
AAATGTAGTTAAAAAACAGGGGGTATGTTTGTAAAAAGCATAAAATATTTTGATTTGTAAAGTATTAATAGGGGGTAAAGGCGAAAAATATATTTATTATTATTTCAGAAATCTAAATTTAACGTTTGTCTTTATAGTTAATATATAAAGAATCATTTTATATTTATTTAATTTAAAAATCTAAATTTGCATTTTTAAAATTTCTAGTCATGTATTTAAACAAAACTGTTGCTGTTGTTGTACCGGCGTATAACGAAGAAACTCAAATTGGAATGGTCATCGGAACAATGCCCGATTTTGTAGATAGAATTGTTATTGTCAACGACAAATCAAAGGATAAGACCGCAGAAATTGTTAAACAGTACATTGAAAAGGCAAAGCATAAGCCTATTCCAGCGAAAAGGAAAATTGAAAAGGAAACCATATACAATCGAGCAGAGGTAGTGGTTGAGCAAATGAATGAAGAAGAGGTCAGTTATTTTCCTAAATGGGAAATTACGAGCAAACCCGATGCACAGATAGTTCTTGTAGATTTATTGGAAAACAGTGGCGTCGGAGGAGCCATTGCATCTGGTTATAAATGGTGTAAAGATCACGAAATTGATTGTACTGCTGTTATGGCTGGAGATGGACAGATGGACCCTGACGAATTGGAAAGCATTATAAAGCCGGTAATTGAAGAGGGAATCGACTATGTAAAAGGTAATCGATTGATACATAAAAGTGCGAAATATGTCATCCCAAAACAACGTTTTTTTGGTAATTCTGTATTGTCGATTTTAACGAAGTTAGCTTCGGGTTATTGGCATGTATCTGATACTCAAACTGGTTATACTGCACTTTCAAAAGTTGGTATCAATGCCATTAAATTATACGATATTTATCCACGTTATGGGATGCCTAACGATATGTTGGTTAAATTGAATATTGCTTTTTGCACCTTAAGAGAAGTGGAAATAAAACCAATTTACAACGTCGGTGAGGAATCGAAAATGAAAGTTGCCAAAATAATTCGACCAATATTGTGGTTATTACTAAAGTCGTTTTATAAAAGATTATGGCAAAAATACTTTTTCAAAGATTTTCATCCTTTATTTTTGTTGTATCATTTAGCTTTTATTCTTTTGTTTCTTTCGATTCCTTTTGGCTTGAAGATAGCTTATTTGTCCATTACCGGTGTTGATGCCAATCCAGTTACTGTAATCACATTTGCTATGTTGGCTATAGTTGGGTTTCAATCCATTTTCTTTGCCATGTGGATGGATATACAAGATAACGAAAGGCTTTACAAGTAGATTTCTCGTTGGAATTCACTGAATAAACGGTAATTTTAAACTGATAAAAGAACGAATTAATGTTTCGTTTTTGTTCTAATTACGAGGCTAAATATAAAAATAAACACTTCACCACTCATAAACCAAAGTCGAGAGGCGACCGATATTGTA
>DYSC01000245.1 GCA_020726365.1 Porphyromonas sp. | reverse complement strand
AATTTGTTTGTCAAAATCTGATTCAAAAAGTTGGTCTTGCACCACACGGTATTTTTCAAATTCTGTTTCGGCAAAAGTTTTAGCAATTTCAGCAGTTACTTTGCCTGCATCTTGCAATACATTTCGATCTGTTGCATCAATAAAACGATTCAGTCGAACTTCCCAATCTTCCATAGTCATTGGTATTTGCCGTATTGCCATATCTTCTGCAATATCCAAATACGCTGAAACTAATCGTTGCAATTGCGTCAACTCACTTGTTGTCAAATAGTTTTTAGCAACTACCACATCAAATTTCTGGATTTTTCCTGTGGGAGCATCAGTCCAGGTAGTTAAACCCATATTCTCTTTTTCGTAATTGGCACGTTTAATAATAATTTCCGCAGCAGTCTGACCATGTATTGCCCAATGCAATTTATTTTGAACCGTTGCAAAAAAACGTTTTGTGGATTGTGCCGATATATCATAGTCGATAGAAGTCGCATAAATATCTGTAATTTTCTGATAGAATTTGCGTTCAGACAATCTTATCTCTCTTATGCGTTGAAGTTGCTCTTCAAAATACCGCTTTGTAAGAATCGAACCATCGTTTTTTAAACGCTCATCATCCATTGCAAAGCCTTTTATGGTAAAGCTTTCAATAATTCCCGTAGCCCATTTTCTGAATTGAATGGCTCTTTCGGAATTCACCTTATAGCCTACGGCAAATATAGCAGACAAATTGTAGTGTTTTGTATCATAGCTTTTACCATCGACGGCAGTTATTCGAAAATTTCGAATAACTGACTTTTCTTCCAACTCCGAATCGGCGAAAACCTTTTTCAAGTGATAGTTTATGGTGTGTGTTTCAACATTATAAAGTATCCCAAGCATCCGCTGTGTGAGCCAAATATTTTCATCTGCATACACCGCATCTACACCACCATTGCCTCCAGCTGCTACAAAGGTTAAATACTCTGCAGCCGAACTCCTAATTGTAATTTCCTTTTTTAACTTATTCACTTTTAAAGTCGATTTATTCTATTTCAATCATTTTCTCCATATATTAGTTTTACACACCAAAATATGATTTCTAAATATTTAATTTTTTCCTCGAAAGTCGAAACACGTTTTCGGCTAATACGAAACACTTCGAAAAACGCCACCAAAAATGGTTTTGCTACCGCTTTTTCGTTCGAAGTGTCAGCCCATTCCTTCGAAAAACGAATTGCTCGGTTTTTTATTACGATTCAACCCCGCTCGCCGTAGTGTAACACCTTGCGCCACCCGCTAATCCTAGTGTCTTCACTACGATTGGTTAAAAACTTGTCCGTTCACTGACGGATAAAAACTCCCACTTTTAATATTTTATTCTAATATGCAAAGCAGGAGATTTGCTTCTACAGCGACATAGGCAAAGAGCCTATGCTGAGTTTATCAGCACCAATAGCCTACGCTCAGCAGGGG
>DYSC01000086.1 GCA_020726365.1 Porphyromonas sp. | reverse complement strand
TAAGAAAATGGAAATTATGTTTTTTATAACAACTAATAACGGCGAAGCCCTAATAACGCGTAAATGGCAAATAACGTTTACAATATTGCTATTACCTCTTTCAACGTCCCAATCATATAGGTACATTCGGGTTTTTCGTCGTTTTCAGGATAATGAAGCGGATAATAAACCTGATCGATGCCAGCGTTGATAGCTCCCACAATATCAGCAGCATAACTATCGCCAATCATAATTGCTTCCGAAGGTTTTGCTCCATTCAATTCCAGCGCATATTCAAAAATACGCTTATCAGGTTTCAAGGCTCCCGCAGCTTCGGAAAGTACAATGTGATTAAAATAATGCTCAATATTTGAACTGCGCATTTTTCGGTATTGCACTTCCACAAATCCATTGGAAATGATGGTTAGTGGATATTTTTTTTCGGTTAAATAATCTAACAATTCGATGGCGTGAGGCATTAGCGCTGTTTGAGTTGGCAAGTTGTCGAGATATTGTTGCCCAATTTGCTCTGCAAGTTCCTCGTCGTTCACACCCATTTTTGAAAGCGGATAGCGGAAACGTTCAATCGATAAATATTCTTTTGTAATTTCACCTTTGCCGTAAAGTTCCCACAGCTCAATATTGCGTTTAGCATAAATGTCAAAAAACTGATCGAAATTTTCGAAATAACGTATTAAACCGCGATTGTCGAACATGTCTTTCATTGCTAATCGTGCATTGGCATGAAAATCCCATATCGTATCGTCGAGATCGAGAAAAACGTATTTATAATTTTTTGAATGTGCCAATTTTTGAATGTGCCAATAAGACAATTTGCCGATATGCTAAAATGGCAATTAAATTACAATTAATAACGTGCAAAGCACCAATAACGGCGAAGCCTAATAACGCACAAAGTGCCTAATCTACTTCAATAACCAAATATTTACTTACACTCCAGAAAACGTTGGTGTCGGTAATTAGCAATACAAAATTGTCGTTTTCTTTTTCGAGTGTGTACGACGATTTCGGGTGCGAAGTCAGAATTTTGGCGCGTGTTGAATACAGCGGAATGGATTTGGTTTTGCGGGCATCGATACGTACAAAGTAGTTTTTGTTGAAATCGCTTTGAAGTATTTGTTTTGGACTAAAAATTCCTTCGCTGGTAATTATTTTTTGCTCTTTCAATTCTTTACGCGTCCCGAACACATACCATGCTGTATGTATAGTTTCTTCCTGCTCGTTCAGGCGACTTTGTTTGGTTTCGTTATCCGATTTCAGGTTTTCAACATCTTTTCCCAATGAGCTTACGGTTGTGCCAAGGTCGGCAATAAGCGAATCTTTAGCTATTAATTCGGCTTTCAAAATTTCTACCTGCGAGGTTTGTTCTTCCAATGCTTTGGTGAGGCGGGCAATGCTTCGCTCCAGCTCTTCCGATTTTATACTGCTTTTTTTGAGTTTCGATTTTAAACGCGAAAGTTCATCTTTGTTGGTTTGCAACATTTCGTTGAGATACAAAAGGTCGTCGTTAATTTTGGCGCGTGAGTCGTCGGTCAGTTCAGCACTTTCGGGGCTGGTTTGCAGTATTCCCTGCGTTTCTTTAATCTTTTCAATATTCTGCTCAATCTGATTCATAGCCGAAAAATACTCGTCAATTTCTACCTGCATTTGTTGTTTGGCACGCATCAGCGAGTCGTTTTGTTCCTGAAGCGCCTTGTAATCCGACGATTTGAAATTACAAGAAGAAAATGCAATGAGTGATACGAAAAGAACTGAAAAAAGAGCCTTCATTTTTGTGTAAATATTTACTGTTGAAAAATACCTGTTAAAAAAACTATTGAGATACCTGAAAAATGTCTTGAAATTTTCTGCAAAGTTAGTGTTATTCTTCAAATCCTGCAACAATTATAACTATTTCACCTTTAGGTGGATGTTCGTTAAAATATTGGGCTAATTCGGTTAAAGTTCCGCGCTTTGTTTCTTCGAACATTTTAGATATTTCGCGCGATACAGAAGCCTTACGTTCGGTGCCAAAAATTTCAGCTAATTGAGCTAATGTTTTGGCTAACCGGAAAGGCGATTCGTAAAAAATCATGGTACGCGTTTCGGTCGTAAGTTTCGTGAGGCGTGTCTGTCGGCCTTTTTTTTGAGGTAAAAATCCTTCGAAGCAAAACCGGTCGTTCGGTAATCCTGATGCTACCAAAGCTGGTACAAATGCAGTTGCACCGGGCAGACATTCCACCTCTATTTCGTTTGCCAAACATTCGCGCACTACCAAAAAACCGGGGTCGGAAATGGCAGGTGTTCCCGCATCGGAGATTAAAGCTACTTTTGTGCCTGTTTTTATGCGTTGTACAATGTTTTCAACTGTTTTGTGCTCGTTGAATTTGTGATACGACTGCATGGGTGTATGTATTTCGAAATGTTTCATCAAAAAACCACTCGTGCGCGTATCTTCAGCCAATATCAAATCGGCTTCTTTCAGCACTTTTATGGCTCTGAAGGTCATATCCTCGAGATTCCCAATTGGTGTCGGTACTACTGTTAGTTTCATACAAACTTCCTTTTTACTATTTGATAAAAATCTTCGACCGCTTCGTTTGTACTATCCCATCCGTACTTCGATTTCAGAAACGACATAGCTTCGTCCAATGTGGCAAGTTGGTTTAAGTAGGTAAGTGTTTTGTTCATATCCTCGCCGTTCGATTTGAAAAGTTCGCGCTGAAAACGAAAACGGTCGCCAATGCTGATTGCTTGTTTAATATCAGTAATTTTTTTGTTGGCAATGCTCGCGCTGAGCGAGTTGTCGGCGTGTGAAAGCTTTTCGTTGCGCGAGGTAGACTGATTTGCCATTCTGTCGGCAATAGTTGCTTTTTTTACTTCCTCGATATGGGCCGTTACTTCGGATACTACTGTTTCAGTTGTTTGCGTTATGATTGTTTCTTGTTCAACAATGGTTTCATGCTCAACAATAATTTCAATTTCATCTAAAGTAATTTTAATAACCGGCGCTTCCTCCACTTCGGGCAAGGTTTGAATTGGCTCTTCCGGTGTCGTTTCTTCTTCAATTAAAACTACTGTTTCTTGTATCTCAACCTGCGGTTCAGAATTAATGCTTTCGGCTGCGATAATAGTCTGTTCAACACTATCTTTGTTTGCCGCAAATTCGTCGATAATAGTTTGGATATCTTCTGTTTTGCGCTTTGCTAATTGAATTATGGCTTGTGAATACTCGTTCATCTCCATAAAACCCTCGGTAATTATACCAAGTTCTTCAATATTTTTGCGTAGTAGCGTTACTAATAATTTTCTGTTCATATTTTTTTATAAAAAATAGATTGTAAGCGTGATATTTTTTTAACTTTGCAGTCCTGTTTTTCGAAATCGGGTGTAAAGTTACAACATTCATTAGATTAACGAAAAAAATACGAACTTATTTTCAACCAATTAACATGATTTATTCCGAAAAAAACCATCCGATACAACAAAAACGTGGGAGCATAGAAGTTATTTGTGGCTCTATGTTTTCGGGCAAAACCGAAGAACTAATCCGCCGCCTGAAACGGGCGCAGTTTGCCAAACAGCGTGTCGAAATTTTCAAACCAAAAATTGATACCCGTTATTCGGAAGACGAAGTGGTATCGCACGATCGCACCGCTATTCGTTCCACGCCTGTTGAGTCATCGGGTAGTATTTTACTTTTCTCCGGCGAGGTAGATGTCATTGGTATCGACGAAGCGCAGTTTTTTGATGAGGGATTGGTGGAAGTTTGTACAAAACTTGCCGATCAGGGAATTCGAGTAATTATTGCCGGATTGGATATGGATTTTCGTGGTGTGCCTTTTGGTCCCATGCCGGCTTTATGTGCTGTAGCCGAGGATGTGTTTAAAGTACATGCTATTTGTGTTCGCTGTGGTGCATTAGCCTACGTTTCGCACCGATTGGTAGCGAGCGAAAAACGTGTGCTACTTGGCGAAATGAGTGAGTACGAGCCAATTTGCAGAGACTGTTATAATGCCACCAAAAAGTAATAAACCCGAACATAATTTAGCTGCCGGCAGTATTGGCAAGCTACTTTGGACTTACACCCTGCCGGCCATGGTGGGTACGGTGGTTATGTCGGTTTACAACATTATCGACCGCATTTTTATTGGTCAGGGTGTTGGTCCATTGGCAATTTCGGGTTTGGCGCTTACCTTTCCTTTTATGATTGTGCTAATGGCTTTTGGGATGTTGATTGGTGCCGGTTCGGCCTCGCGCATTTCCATTACACTTGGCGAAAATGATGCCGAAAAAGCCGAAAAGATTCTTGGAAATGCCGTTACACTTACCTTCCTGATTTCAGGAACGGTAGTTTTGTTCTCTTTGTTGTTTATGAACGATCTGTTACGTATGTTTGGGGGCACCGAAAATACCATACAGTATGCTTACGATTACATGATTATCATTGTGCCTGCCGGTGTCCTTACTGCTTTGTATTTTGGTCTGAATAATATAATGCGTGCCTCGGGTCACCCGCGCAAAGCCATGTTTAATATTTTGATAGGGGCTATTGTAAATATTATACTCGACCCGATATTTATTTTTGTTTTCGATTGGGGAATTCAGGGAGCTGCCATTGCCACTGTTATTTCGTACTTTATAGGAGCAGCAAACGGAGTAAGTCATTTTCTTCTCAAAACTACGCCTATTCGTTTTCATTTCCGAAATTTGAAACTCGAAAAGGATATTATTTGGTCGATTATCAGCATCGGTTTGTCGCCGTTTAGTATGCAAATTGGTGCTAGTTTTGTGGTGGTACTTATCAATAGTACTTTACTTAAATACGGTGGCGATTTGGCTATTGGCGCTTATGGCATTGTGAGCAGTGTCAATATGTTGGTAATTATGTTTATTATCGGTCTCAATCAGGGTTCGCAACCTATAATTGGCTTTAATTATGGTGCTAAAAATTACCATCGCATGTTTTTGACTTTAAGATATGCAGTAGTTGCCGGCACAGTGCTTTCTACGTTGGGATTTGTTTTAGGCACCTTTTTTCCGCATCAGATTGTATCACTTTTCACCCGCGACGAAGCATTGAAACAAATTGCCGTCGAAGCACAGCGTATTTCGGTTATGATGTTTCCTATTATTGGCTTTCAGATTGTAGTATCCAACTTTTTTCAATCCATCGGAAAAGCGAATATGTCGATATCGCTTAGTCTTACTCGGCAGTTTATTTTTCTGATACCTGCCATTTTTATTTTACCTCCCATTTTTGGTTTGAGTGGTGCGTGGGCTGTTATGCCGGTTTCCGACGGTTTAGCGTCCATTGTTTCGGTACTTACTTTTTTGTGGTTTTACAAAAAGTTTAAAGCATCGCTGCAATAGTATTTGGAATTATTTAGGGGAAAATTAGTTAGGAAACCGCTTGTCCTTAACTATTAACAATTTACTTATAGCCCAATCCCATCCAATAGTTTAATATACAATTCGATTGCCTCTTCAATCTCTGAAGTCAAAATAAATTCATCGGCAGTATGCGAGCGTTCTGATTTTCCCGGACCCATTTTTACACTTGCAAAAGGCATCAAAGCCTGATCCGAAAGAGTAGGGGAGCCGTAAATAGTGCGGTTCATTTCGAGGGCACGTTTCACTACCGGATGCTCCAATGGTGTTGCAGTTGAACTCAAACGCGTGGAACGGGCTGTAACTTCGCACGAAACATGTTGCTTTACAATAGCGAGAATTTCATCGTTGCTATACATTTCATTGCTTCGCACATCCACTACAAAACTGCATTTGTCGGGCACTACATTGTGCTGCGTTCCGGCACTTATCTGCGTTACCGACATTTTTACATGACCAAGCAAATCCGAAACTTTTTCAAATTCAAAATTCTGAAACCATTGAATATCTGCAAGTGCTTTGTAAATGGCATTATCACCCTCGTTGCGTGCCGCATGCCCTGCTTTACCGTATGCAATGCAGTCGAGCACCATTAAACCCTTTTCGGCCACGGCAGCGTGCATTTTGGTAGGTTCGCCCACTATGGCAAAATCAATTTTTGGCAATTCTTTCAAAAGAATTTCGATTCCGTTTTTGCCCGAAACCTCTTCTTCGGCGGTAGCTGCAAAAATCAGATTGTACGATTGTGGCTGTGCCGAAAGGTGCATAAAAGCGTACAGCAAACTAACCACACTCGCTCCTGCATCGTTACTCCCTAAACCATACAAACGGCCATTTTCAATAGTTGGCGTAAACGGATTGCGCACCCAGCCTGTAACAGGTTTTACTGTGTCGATATGCGAATTAAGCAAAATGGTCGGGCGTGAAGGTTCAAATCCCGGACTCATCAACCAGATATTATTCCCGCTTCGCGAAACAACATAGCCACGCTCTTCCAGATAACGTTCCAGAAAATCGGCTGCGTTCTTCTCCTCGCGACTAAACGATTCTATAGCAATTAATTCGCTTAACAATGATACGGCTTCGCCCATAAAAAAAGCCTCCTTAAACCCCCAAAGGGGAAATTTTAGTTAGTATTTTGATTATAAATAATTTAGATGGATTTATTCCCTCCCCTTTAGGGGGTTAGTGGCTACAATCCTCATCTCTTTCATCCAACTTTTCAACTCCTCAGGCCAGTTATCGGCAGGTATTCCGCGTGGACGCATTCCGAATCCATGTCCGCCTTTGTCGTAAATCACCAACTTAGCAGGAACTTTGTTGGTATCAAGTGCTTTTTTCAGATTTTCGCTGTTGGCAATGGGCACGGTTTTATCGTCTTTGGCATGAACAATAAAAGTGGGGGGTGTTTTTTTAGTAACTTGAAGTTCGTTCGAATACAGTTTCACTAATTCATCGCTTGGGTTTTTGCCTAATAAATTGTAGCGTGACCCTCTGTGCGTATAGCTTGAGTCCATAGTAACAACAGGATAGCCCAACAGCATAAATGCAGGGCGTTCGGCTTTCGATTTAAAATGCGTTCCGAAAGTGGAAGCCAAATGTCCACCGGCCGAAAAGCCCATAATCCCGATTTTGTTTTTCTTAATTTTCCATTCTTTTGCGCGGCTACGAATGATGGAAAATGCTATTTGAGCATCTTTTAGCGGAATTTCATGATGTCCGTTTGGCATACGATAATACAACACAAATGCCGAAATGCCCATTTCGTTAAACCATTTTGCAAATTCAGAACCTTCTTTAATCTGCGAAACACCAGCATAACCTCCTCCTGGACAAATCAATACAGCGGCACCGTTTGCTTTGGCTTTATCAGCCGGTAAAGCCAGCATGCGTGGTTCGCTAATGTTTATAATAAATTCGGGTTCGCGAAAACTTTCGGCAACTTTAAGTTCGTTACTTTCGGCAGGTCCGTTCGGATAAAGCCTGATTATTTCCTGTGCCATTGCTGATGTTGTAATTAGTAAGCTTAAAAATAATGTTTTTATTTTCATTGTATTATGTATTTTTATTCCGTTATTTCTAATTGTTTGTTTTTGCCGTTTCGTAATACTTGTTTTGCATTTAAGGGTGAAATGGCTGATTTTCAGGTTTGTTTTTCGAGTTCTTTACGCGCATTTAGAGCCACCTTGATGTGCAACTTTTATATGTTTTTCCATGGTTTCTGGTTGCTTTGCTTCCGATATTTCTTTTGTAAAAAGTTCGGCCAACATATTTAATGCCAATTCGGTATTCGTTATGTTATCACGGAGATTCTCTTTTTTCAATCCTTTATACTGTCGATATTATTTTGCTGTTTTATCAGCCCATGTTTTGTAAATTATATCGGTTAATGTTGCAAAATGTACGCCTTCCTCCAAGCCATGTCGTTTCCATTCATCAGTCAGATCTTTTCTGATTTCAATGCTTTTCAGTCGTTGATTTATCCAATTATCCGAATAACCCAACTGGTTATATTGCAATAATGCCCTATCGATAATTAATTCAGGGTCTTGCAATTCGTCTAAGCGTCCTTTGGCGATTTGCGCCAACCACATCTTGAAAGGTTCCGCTTTTGGAGATGGAATAGACTGAATTAATCGGAAAAGTTGCTCTGTATCAAGTGCATCAGTTTTATAATACTTCCCATCGCGTGAAAGCATTTTCAGTTGGTTACAGTTTGTAACCGACTGATTTCCATCTTTTTTTAGTCTGTTTTTCAAAACTTTCCAATAATTATTGGGATTTGGACTATCTGTTAGAATGCCCACCACATCCACAACAGAAAAAAACATTTTTCCTATTCGTCGTCCTATAAGGTACGAACTAATTTTTCATCAAATAATTTAATTTCAGGTTTTTGTGTCATGTTTTTAAGAATTGTAAGTTCTTATATTTAAATCAATATGTACAACAAAGATAGTGAAAAATCAATATAATGTGACATCAAATACTCATTTCTCTAACAAAAAAAATGGTAGCCGATGCTCCTACCGTTACGGTTACCGACAATAAGAAACAGAAGATAGAGCTT
>DYSC01000085.1 GCA_020726365.1 Porphyromonas sp. | reverse complement strand
TTTTTATAAAACATAAATAACCATGTTATTTCGTAACAGTTCCATGGTGATTACATTTTTAAGTAATTCAAAATAATTAATGATATGTTTTTATTTTTTTACTTTCCGACCCCCAACCGCCAAATGGGGGCTTAAGAGAGTGGTATTAAGGGATATGTCTTATTAATTAAATTGTAGAGAATATGTCTTAAAGCCCCCAATAGGGGTTTGGGGTCATACTCAAAACATATTATTTAGTATTATCTATTACTTAGAACCTACAAGCTTATTTCCATTACTTCAAACTCCATTACGCCCGAAGGGACAGTAACAGTAGCCTTTTCGCCAATTTTCTTGCCAAGTAAACCTTTAGCAATAGGGGTTGTAACCGAAAGTTTGCCTTCTTTCAGGTTGGCTTCACTCTCCGATACAATCATATACGACATTAACTGACCTGATTTTGTATTTTTAATTTTAACACGTGTTAATATCTGTACTTCATTTGTATTCACTTTTGTTTCGTCAATCATACGAGCTGATGCAATGGTTTCTTTCAGCAACGAAATTTTCATTTCGAGCATACCCTGCGCTTCTTTTGCAGCATCATATTCTGCATTTTCCGACAAGTCGCCCTTATCGCGAGCCTCGCCAATCTGTTTCGAAATGGCAGGTCGTTGTACACCCTCAAGCTCGTTAAGTTCCGCCATTAATTTTTTATAACCTTCTGTGGTCATATAAGTAACTGCCATAATTTTAAGATTTTAACATGTTTATTAAATGTGTAAACAAAAAAGAATTCCGACTTGTCTGCCGGAACTCTTGCTTTCGTTGAATTATTTTATGCAAATATACAAGCAATTTTCGTAAAAACAAACTATTTTGGCTAAATTATTTCTTTTATCGATTATTTTGCTGTTTATCAATACTTTCTATTAAAAATCTCTGACGAAATAAAAGCTGCCCTTGCTTCGTCCACCGTAGATATGCTATAAACACTTTCAGGTTCAGTACTAATTTCTTGTGTCGATTTGGCCTTCGACGTTACTGTTTTCGAAACCTCCTTTTTAGCTTTCAATTTCGATACATCAGAGGTATTATCAAAACTCATAATTGTATCATGCGGCGTTTTTTTCATTTCGGTAAAACTCCTTTCGAAAACAACTTCAGGTCGCTTAACAGGAGTTGGATCAGGTACAGGGGTATAAACCTCTTCGGGAATTTCTTCGTATTCGTATTCCTCATCTACCTGTTCGGGAATTGAAGATGCTTGCTGCTTTTTATTTTTGTTTTTTAAAAAGCTACCAATACCGGCTACAGCCACAATAATCAGATAGATATAATCGCCAATGTCTTCCATATTGCGTAAAATTTAGAGGATTAAAGACCGAAATGTACAGCTTTGTGAGATTTCATGCATTTCGAAGCACAAATATAGTAAAAGGTTTTTTGATTATGCTATTCGAATATATAAAAAAAACAAAGGGGAGCTTCACAGCCACCCTTTGCCACATTTTAACCTAAACCTTAACTATGAAAAATTTATCTGTTTGTTTACGCAGCAAAGGTGCACAAAAAATAGCATTCAGTGTAAGCATATTGTGTTAAATAATCAAAAAACAAAATGTTAAAGTTACACTATATTCTTATTCATCACTGTATCAATGAAATATAAATTCTGATTTTTTTATTTGCAAACGAATAGAATAGTTTCAACAGAAATTTGTATTTTAGCAGTCTTAAAACGTATATTTCGCTCTTAAAAAGAAAACAAACACATGAATTCATTCTTATACCGCATTGCCGAAGCTTTTTATAACAACGAAAAAGAGCAATTGAGTAAACTTACTTTCGTTTTTCCAAATCGCAGAGCGGGATTGTTCTTTCGGAAATACTTATCGGAACTAACGGATAAGCCTTTGTTTTCGCCAGAAATACTAACCATTAACGAATGTTTTGCAAGCGCGTCGTCTCTTCAATCTTCGGACAAACTGAGTAATTTATTTTTGATATATCGCATCTATAAAGAAATAAGTAAAACGGAAGAAAGTTTTGATTCTTTTATTTTTTGGGGTGAAATGCTATTGAACGATTTTGACGAAGTGGATAAATACTTGGTGGATGCTCGTCAGCTATTTCGGAATGTAACCGAATTAAACGAAATTGAGCGATTATTTAATGTATTGTCCGACAGACAGATTGCTGCCATCCGACAGTTTTGGAAAAATTTTATACCTGTTTCGGAGGAAAAAACGAAAGAACAGTTTATTGCCACTTGGAAAGTATTGCACGAAGTGTATACCGATTTTGAAGTAAAATTAAAGTCGGAAGGATTAGGAACAGAAGGTATGATTTGCCGCGAAGTAGCCGAAAAATTAAAAAGCAAGCAAGAGATTAAAATTTGGGACAGCAAGCAATTTGTGTTTGTTGGTTTTAATGCGCTTAACCCCTGCGAAAGAGAGTTGATGCTTGCATTACAAAACAGACTACAGGCTGATTTTTACTGGGATTACGAGTCGGAACAAATGCGCGATACTGATAATCCGGCATCGTTGTTTTACGCCGCAAATACATCTGTTTTTCCTTCGAAGTATTTTATTGCACCACAACCCGAACCTCTTTCGTCTAAAAACATTAAACTCGTTGGTATTCCTTCGGCAGTAGGGATGACCAAATATGTGTATTCTACGCTCGAAAACCTAAACAATAAAAAGGAAAAGAATGCGACATGGATGGATACAGCGGTAGTGTTACCCGACGAAAGTTTATTATTGCCCCTGCTGTATGCTTTTCCTCCAACCATTGACAAAATAAATATCACAATGGGTTATCCATTGAGTTCCACGCCCGTAGCGGGATTGCTTTCGCAAATATTTGAGCTGCATCGCCGCGTGCGTAATTCGAAACAAAAAACGTGGTTTTATCATAAAAATGTATTGGATATTATTCACCATCAATACGTATCACAACTTTATCCTACTGAAGTAAAGGCTATTGCAAACGAAATGACACGTTTCAATAAAATTTATGTGGCCAATACCGAATTGCACAAAAACAAATTATTTTACACCATTTTTCAACCGCTAACTTCGACCGCTAATTTTATAAAATACCTGTTACAAATTTTGCAACAGCTGAGCATTAGTTGGAAAAATGAGGCGACTGATGCCAACGAATATCAATTGGAGCGCGATTTCCTGCAACAGTTTTACATGACAATAAATCGCGTGGAAACAATTATAGCTGAAAATAGCGACGAAGCCGGTATGACGATTGATACCTTAAGTCGCATTATTCAGCAACTCGTAGCCGGCATTTCAATTCCCTTTGTGGGTGAGCCACTCGATGGACTTCAAGTAATGGGTGTACTTGAGTCGCGCGGATTGGATTTCGAAAATCTGATAATAACTTCGTTCAACGAAGGTGTTTTTCCAAAAAAAACGTCGCAAAACAGTTTTATTCCTTACAGTTTGCGAAAAGGCTTTGGCTTACCAACTTTCGAACATCACGATGCCATAACCTCCTATAACTTTTACCGTTTGATTCATCGTGCACGGAATATTTATTTTGTTTACGATTCGCGCACCGAAGGCAATCAGAGTGGCGAAGTCAGTCGATTTATTAATCAGTTAAACTACCATTACGGATTAAATATACTAAAGCAAAGTGTTAATTACGATATTTCGTTTGGCGAAACAAAAGCAGTTGTAGTTTCGAAAAACGAAGAGATAATGCAAAAACTAAGTCATTTTATATCCGAAGGTAACGAAAAAAGATTTCTTTCGGCAAGTTCCATAAATACATACATCTCGTGCCCCTTGCAATTTTACCTCACACGCGTGGAACAGCTCTATGAGGCAGATGAAGTGAAGGAAACCATTGAAGATGACGTATTTGGTACACTTTTTCATGCAGTAATGGAATACATTTACGAGCCCTTTAAATGTCAGCTTATTACAGCCGAAAAAATGGAAAGCATTCGAAAGAATCCATTATTATTGGAAAATTACATCCGAAAAGCATTTACCGAAAAGTATTTTAAAATAAAAAATGGCGACACTGTAGAGTTAGAAGGAAATAATTTACTAATTGCTAATGTATTGCGCAAGTATGTACTACAAGTACTGCATTACGACAAAATGTATGCTCCATTTACGGCATTGGAATCGGAACGCAGTTGCTCAATTGCGGTGCCTACCCGATACGGCGCTGTGAATATTACCGGCGTTATCGACCGTATCGACGAAAAAGATGGTAAGTTGCGTGTGCTCGATTATAAAACCGGAAGTGGTAATCTGGAGTTCAGTACCATTGAGGAGGTATTTGAGCACAACAACGATAAGCGCCCGAAATATATTTTGCAAACGTTTTTGTATGCTTTGTTGTACAAACAATATGCAGGAGGAAAAACAATGACACCCGGAATTATTTACCTGCGCGATACGTATAAAGACAATTTCAGTACTGAGATTTTCAATAAATATAGAAAAGAAAAAGTTATGGATTTTGGCGAATACGAAGTTGAATTTGAACAAAGACTCACCGAATGTTTAGAGTCAATTTTTGACCCCAATATGCCTTTTACGCAATCCGAAAGTACGAAACCCTGCGAGTATTGTCCCTACAAAACTATTTGTAATCGATAATTTTCAAGAACGAACACGATACTTTTATCCCAAATAATCCATTTTTATCCCATAAATACAGTTTATTCCCCATTTTTTTTATTAAAACAAATTCATCGGTTTACTTTGCATCGAATTAAAATACATGCATTAAATTTTATCCGAAAAAATTAAATTCAAAATACAATGTTTAAAAATCATTTTTTAATTGTCAGTTTATTGGTGTTGATTTCGACATCTCTTTTTTCGCAGAACGAACTTTTTGAAAAAAAACAATTTGTTTTCGAAGCCGACACAATGCCTTACCGAATTTTATATCCCGAAAATTACGATAAGACAAAGAAATATCCGCTGGTTTTATTCTTGCATGGGTCGGGCGAACGTGGAAATGACAACGAAAAACAGCTGATACATGGTAGCTTTTTGTTTACAAATGCCCAGAACCGACAAAAATATCCGGCGATAGTCGTTTTTCCACAATGTCCCGAAGGTAAAAACTGGGCTCCAATAAGTCGTGACGACAATAAAAATTTTACTTATGTTAATTCAAAAACTCCAACTGAACCAATGCAGCTGTTGATGCGTTTATTATCAAAGTTTAAAAAAGAGGAGGCAGTTGATAAAAAGAGGATATATGTTACAGGGCTTTCGGTTGGCGGTATGGGTACTTTCGATATTATTTGCCGACTGCCCAAAACATTTGCAGCGGCTGTGCCCATTTGTGGCGGAGTGAGTTTAAAAAGGCTGAAGAAAGTAAAGAAAATGCCGATTCGAATCATTCATGGCGATGCTGATAATGTGGTGCCGGTACTGCATTCGCGCAATGCCTATATCGAACTGAAAGCAATGGGAGCTCAAAAGACACAGATTGTACTTTTTAAAGGTGTTGGGCACAACAGTTGGGACCATGCTTTTAAAATGGAAGATTTTTTGGAGTGGATATTTACAAAACACTTATAGTATTGAAAAAGAGACTTTAAAGCAAATACATACTAATAATACAGGGTTTAAAAAATGCTAAATATTAGGCTGATTTATTGTTCAGAATAAATTTTAAGTACTTTTGCGAACTGATTATAAATTGTAACTTATATGGCAAAGTTTATTGGAGCAGTAGTAGTTAATACCGAAACTTGTAAAGGATGTAACCTTTGTGTGGTAGCCTGCCCGACTACAGTTTTAGCTCTTTCGGGTGAAGCAAATTCAAAAGGATATAACTTCTCACACATGGCTAACAGTGCTGCATGTGTGGGTTGTTCGGCATGTGCGAACGTTTGTCCGGATGCATGTATAACTGTTTATAGAGTGAAATTACCATAAAGAAATTTCGCTGCGTTTATATAAAATAAAAAAGGTGCAACTATCAAATTGTAACTAAAAAAATGAGTAAAAAAATTCAAGATAATGAAGTGCTCTTAATGAAGGGCAACGAAGCTATAGCACATGCAGCCATTCGTTGTGGCTGCGATGGTTATTTCGGTTATCCCATAACACCGCAATCCGAAATTATGGAAACGCTTATGGAGCTTGAGCCATGGAATACCACCGGAATGGTTGTTTTACAGGCCGAAAGCGAAACAGCCTCGATAAACATGGTTTACGGTGCAGCCGGCTGTGGCAAAAAAACAATGACCTCATCATCGAGTCCGGGAATAAGTTTAATGCAGGAGGGAATTTCCTTTATTGCAGGAGCTGAATTGCCTTGTGTCATTGTAAATGTTATGCGTGGCGGTCCGGGATTAGGAACCATTCAACCAAGTCAGGCCGATTATTTTCAATCTGTAAAAGGTGGCGGACATGGTGATTATAAAATGATTACTTTAGCACCTGCATCTGTTCAGGAAATGGCCGACTTTATGGTTATGGCATTTGAACTTGCCTTTAAATACCGTACACCTGTCATGGTTCTGGCCGATGGGGTTATTGGTCAGATGATGGAAAAAGTAGTTTTGCCTCCTTTTCAACCGCGTTGGACGGAAGAAGAAATTAAAGTCATTTCGCCTTGGGCTACACTCGGAAAACCTGCTACACGCCCCGTAAATGTTATTAACTCCCTGCGTATGGAAGCACACGAAATGGAGGAATTGAATAATACACTGCAAGCACGTTATCGCGAAATAGAGAAAAAAGAAGTGATTTTTGAAGAAATAAAATGCGAAGATGCTGAATACCTGCTTATTGCATTTGGAATTAGTGCTCGTATTTGTCAAAAGACAGTTGAATTGGCACGTGCCGAAGGACTAAAAGTAGGCCTACTGCGTCCTATAACCTTATTCCCATTCCCAACCGAAGCAGTTCAGAATTATGCCAAAAAGGTAAAAGCCATGATGTCGGTTGAAATGAATGCCGGACAAATGGTGGAAGATGTGCGATTAGCTGTAAACGGGAAAGTACCCGTTGAGTTTTATGGTCGCATGGGGGGTATTGTACCAGCGCCCGATGAAGTGTTCGAAGCATTTAAAGCGAAAATATTAAAATAAATTCTGTATAATTGGTTAACGAAATATCAGTTTCATAACTCGTAACTCTTTACTCGTAACTTGTAACTAATATAAAAAATGAATATAGCAGATATAATAAATCCCGCCAATTTGGTTTACGAAAAAACCAAAATAATGAATGACACTCCCATGCACTATTGTCCGGGATGTAGTCATGGTGTGGTACATAAACTGATTGGTGAGGTTATCGACGAAATGAATATGCAAGACAAAACCATAGGTATTGCACCAGTTGGCTGTGCTGTTTTTGCGTACAAATACCTCGAAATTGATTGGCAGCAAGCCGCTCACGGACGAGCACCTGCTTTGGCAACAGCTGTAAAACGCCTCCTACCTGACCGCTTAGTTTTCACCTATCAGGGCGACGGTGATTTGGCAGCCATCGGTACAGCCGAAACAATTCATGCCTGTAACCGTGGTGAAAATATTGCCATCATTTTTATAAATAATGGTATTTACGGTATGACTGGCGGACAAATGGCGCCAACAACCATTGTTGGAATGAAATCGTCGACTTCGCCAAACGGCAGAGATGTACCATTAGCTGGTAATCCATTGGATATTACAAGCTTATTGGCTCAACTAAAAGGTGTTTGCTATGCAACCCGCCATGCAGTTCACACAGTAGCAGCTGTTAAAAAAACAAAGAAAGCCATTCGACAGGCATTCGAAAACTCCTTGCAAAACAAGGGAACTTCGATTGTGGAAGTGGTTTCGACTTGTAGTTCGGGCTGGAAAATGACTCCGGTCGACTCGAATGATTGGATGGTGGACAATATGTTTCCTGAATTTCCAATGGGTGATTTAAAAAACGAGTAAAAATTTAGTACAATGACTGAAGAAATAATTATATCCGGTTTCGGCGGACAAGGCGTGCTGTCGATGGGAAAAATTTTAGCATATTCGGGTTTAATGCAAGGGCAGGAAGTAAGCTGGATGCCGTCGTACGGACCTGAACAACGTGGCGGAACAGCCAATGTAACTATAATCCTTAGTGATGAGCGTGTCAGCTCGCCTGTATTGAATTTTTACGATACAGCTATTGTGTTAAACCAACCATCGCTCGAACGATTTGAAAGCAAAGTGAAGCCGGGTGGTACACTCATTTTCGATGGGAATGGATTACATAAATTTCCTACACGAACAGATATAAATGTTTATCGTATTGATGCTACCGAATATGCGTATGCCAATAATGAAGTAAAAACAATGAATATGCTTATTTTGGGTGGATTGCTGAAAATTCGTCCCATTGTTCAGGTCGAAAATGTACTGAAAGGTCTTAAAAAATCACTTCCATCACGCCATCATCACATGCTTGCTGTAAATGAAAAGGCAATTCATAAAGGAATGGATTTAATTACCCAACTTTCCAAGTGCTGATTACCAAAC
>DYSC01000244.1 GCA_020726365.1 Porphyromonas sp. | reverse complement strand
GTTATATCTCTTGGTATTTTCTTGAAAATAATATGGTGCTTGGTCATAAAATCCTTTGTAAGCAAGCAATTGTCGGCATAAATTACGTATTGCTCCGCTTTGGTTTTCATGCTTGCCAAAAAAGCATGGTCGAGTGTTGTTACTTCATCTTTCTCGTAGTTGAAATAATAAGCCGTGTCGTTATGTTTACCCAAGAAACTGTCTGAACCATGATTTTTGTGATTAATCTGATTGTTTTGATTACCATTTCTTAAATCAGATAAATCATACAAATCAGATGAATCAAAGTTCAGACTTTGTTTTGTTTCGGTGTAATAAACGTATTGACGTATTTTCTCAATGCCAACCGATTCGTTTAAATTGCCGGCTTCGTTGAAAAGTGCTTGACCTAATTCGTAAAAATCAAAATTTCTACCTATACCGTTTACATTACTGTAACCTTTACTAACTTTCTTTACTCTTTCTGCTGTTATTGTTTCAGCATAATCTGACATTTCAACAAGTATAAATTTTCTATTACTACCAGTTTCATTGTTTAAGTTTAAAACTGCTTGTGCAGTTGTTCCACTACCAGCAAAACTGTCTAATATCAAATCATTTTCTCTTGTCGCAATTTTCAAAATATTTTGGATTAGCTGAAATGGTTTTGGAGTTTCAAAATTTACATCTTTCTCGAATATTTTTTGCAACTCTTTTGTTCCGTGAGTTGCTGTTCCATTTTCATCACCAGTAAACCAAGAATTACTGACACTTCCAAAATCATTTTTTTCATTTAGGAAAACTTTTAATTGTGGTTTTGTGTTTCCTGTCTTACCAAAAATAATTCTATTATCAGCTAATAATGCTTCGTATTTTGGTTTTTCTGTTCTCCAATGCCTCCCTTTTGGTGGCAAATATTCTTCTCCTGTATTTGGATTAACTATCGGATAAGTCAAGTTTTCCCTAATTGCAGGTGCATCAAAAGGGTCTGCTTTCCATTTTCCCCTTACATCATTATCAGGGTTTGAAAATTTATCTTCGTCAACTGGTTTAGGATAAAACGCAAACTCTTTTATATCATACCAATACTTTTCATTTTGCGGTTTTAATCTTCGGTCTTTTTTTCTTCTGTTTTTTGCGAAACAAACAATATATTCATGGTTTATACTTAAATCCGTATCATTCTGGATTGATTGCCTAGATTGCCAAACTATACTTGTTACGTAATTACCTAACCCAAAAATCTCATCACAAATCAATTTCAAATTTGCTTGTTCATTATCATCTATTGAAATAAATATCGCTCCATCATCAGCCAACAATTTATGAAGCAACTTTAAGCGAGGGTACATCATGCAAAGCCATTTGTCGTGGCGTGTAAGGTCTTCGGCTTCTTTACCAACTACTTGTCCGAGCCAGCGTTTTATTTTCGGGTCGTTTACGTTGTCGTTGTAAACCCAGCTTTCGTTTCCGGTGTTGTAGGGTG
>DYSC01000084.1:1443-8567 GCA_020726365.1 Porphyromonas sp. | reverse complement strand
TTTTACTCCAATTATTTCACCTGTATCCAATACTCCAATGTAAATTTTTCCGCCATTTCTATTTAAGAATGAGCAAATTGACTCGAAGACAGACGCAGAAACTTCAGTGGTACATTTTTTAAATTCCACCTTTTCAGTTTCGCCTTTCGAAATCAATAATTTCAATTCTTGTGTGTTCAAAATTATCTGTTTTATAGTATTTCACTTTTATATCCCTCACTTTCCCAAAATTTAATTGCTTTCGGAAGTACTTCCAAAACATTTTTTTTTGCTTTTACAGAGTCATGAAAAACTACAATAGAACCATTTCTAAGGTTGTTTTTTATGTTTGAAAAAACCTGCTCGGGTGTTAGCTTTTTGTTGTAATCGTGCGTTATTACATCCCACATTATAATTTGATAATCACGTTTCAATGCACTTATTTGCTTGTAGGTGATTTGTCCGTGTGGCGGTCGAAATAAATTGCTGCTAATGAGTTTCGAGGCTTTTTCTACATTGCTCAAATATTCAGTCGTATTATAACTAAAACCTTTGATATGATTAAAGGTGTGATTAGCAGTTTTATGTCCTCTTCGAACTACTTCGTTGTATGTATCAGGATATTTTTTTACATTTTCGCCTACGCAAAAAAACGTTGCTTTCCAACAGTAATTATCCAATATTTCAAGTATCTGCGGTGTTACTTCGGGAACAGGACCATCGTCGAAAGTAAGATAGATTACTTTCGATGATGTTTTTTTTTGCCAAAGTACATTTTTCCCGAAAAACGGTCGAAAAATACGTGGAAATTGTACGTTCATTACATATCTGCGCCTTTGGTGTAATTCATATAAATAGGCAGGTATTTATCCATAATGCGTTTTTGTTTTTCCTGATCGCAAATACGTAATACCTGATTCAATACAGCCAGATTATGACTGATACGATTCTGAACACTGTTCTGTTGCACTTTTGTAAGGCTGAAATACCAACCGAGATTTTCAACCGCATTTTTAGCAACGGCTTCCATAATAGCATCACCTTTTTGCGATTCGTCCAATTTGTAATAATATTCGGCTAACATGGTCGAAATATAGTCGTGCTGAACGGTAGCTCCCGGAATCATTTTTTCGCAATAATCCAATGCTTTGAGTGCTTTTACCGAATCGCCTTCGTTGTAAAGGGCACCTACCAATTGCGAGAACATCATGCGGTGTGTGCGGCACATACGAAGTGTGTTTTCGTCGAGGTAAACTTTTGGATCACTGATATTTCCGTAACGGAATTTCGTCATCATATTATCGTACATTTCTTTGGTATTCACGCCAGAACCTGCACCTTTTTGCCCAATTGGCAAAATCTGATAAGCCAATCCGGTTAGTTCAAAATGATCGCTCAGTCCCAAATAATAATCGTCGCCAACTGTTACTGCAAAATACATTGGACGTTCCCAATTGTTTGTGCGCAACATTTCGAGTATCATCAATTCGCTTTTGGTCAAACGGCGCTGCGTTAAATCAATGTTTATCTGCGGAAGAATTTCAGCAGCACGATTGGCAGGTAAAACTCCCGTTTTTAATACCTGATTGGCATCTATTGGTAAAAATAATTGCTTGGTTGGGATAAATCCTTCGCCTTCCATATCTTTAAATTGTCCGCGCTTCAACAGCAAATCGTAAGCTGTATTTATATCTAATGGCTCTTTCAGTTGCTCTTCAATCCAAACGACTTCGTTTTTACCCGATACATACTCGGCAGGAGTCCACGAAATAGGTAGCGGAGCCGATTCGTAAGCTGCACGTTTCATTTGGTCGATATACCAATCGGTTTGCAGATAGCTGAGGTTACAAACACGCACATCGGTTCGGTTTCCTTCCACTTCCTGATTGTACCAAAGTGGGAAAGTATCGTTATCGCCATTTGTAAAAATAATAGCATTTGGCTTTATCGAAGCCAAATAATTTCCACCAAAATCGCGTGCAACGTAACGGTTGCTACGATCGTGGTCGTCCCAATTTTCGGAAGCCATAAGAGCCGGAACACCCAGCGCAGCAATGGCAACCAATGCGGCTGCGGCAGTTTTTGGCAAGTATTTGTCAATTGATTTTATAATACCTAAAACTCCTAAACCTATCCAGATGGAGAAAGCATAGAACGAACCGGCATACGCATAATCACGCTCACGTGGTTGGTAAGGCGTTTGATTTAAGTAAATTACAATAGCTAAACCTGTAAGTACAAATAATAACATGGTTACCCAAAAGCCATGACGGCCTTCTTTTCCACCATAAAACTGAAATACTATTCCGAAAATACCAAGCAGTATGGGCAATAAATAATATTTGTTCCGTCCTTTATTATCAGCCAGTTCCGAAGGTAAATTATCCTGATTTCCAACTAAATAATTATCAATGAATTTGAAGCCTGTAATCCAATTTCCATGATCTATTTCGCCATGCCCTTGAATGTCGTTTTGGCGACCTGCAAAGTTCCACATAAAGTACCGCCAATACATAAAACGAACTTGATAATCGAAGAAAAATTTCAGATTTTCGCCAAAAGTAGGCTTGCTTTCGGTACGTTGTTGCCCGCAATAATCAAAGGTAACAGGTGTCCCGCTTATATCAGCCCATTGTTTGTAAGCTTCGATGTGTGATGGTTGTGTACTGTACAAACGCGGGAAAAGCATATTGAAACGGCTATCCATCACATAATCGGTTTTATAACCGGTGAGCAAGTACTCATCTTTATCGTTGGGCGAAGTTTTTGGTTTTGGCGTGTATTGTGCTTCGCCTTTTTTCTCAACCGGAATACAATTGTTACCCTCCACTTTTAATTCAACCGGAGCATTGTAAACCGGTCCGTAAAGTAACGGACGATCGCCGTATTGCTCACGATTCAAATAATATTTCAGTGCAAATACATTGTCGGGTGAGTTTTGATCCATAGGCGGATTGGCTGCCGAACGAATTACTATAACCGTGTACGACGAATAGCCTATCAGAATTACTGTTATCATTGCCAATGCCGTATTAAGCCAACGGGCATTGATAAACTCTTTTTTGTAAAAAAACAATCCAACTAAGGCTGCAATAATAATGAGACCGGCTACGATATGCGATCCGAAAAACGGAATTCCCACCAAAGTTATAGCCAGAATAAACGAAATGGCTGTGCGTGTGTAGTTTACATTAACGTACGATTCGTACAATGCCCAACTAAGGGCTGCTACAGTAAGCGCAATGTAAATAAACAATCCCGTGTTAAATGGCATTCCTAAGGTATTCACAAAAAACAGTTCGAACCAACTTGCCACTTCAACAAAACCAGGAATAATGCCGTAAAGTACAACTCCAAGCAAAACACCCGAAACCAACATGGCTGTGATAACGCCTTTGGTCGAAGGTTTGAAATTTCGGAAATAATAAACAAGCACAATGGCTGGAATTGCCAACAAGTTAAGCAGGTGAACACCAATGGACAAGCCCATTAGATAGGCGATCAGAATCAACCAACGGTCGGAGCCTTCACGTTCAGAAACGCGTTCCCACTTCAGAACTGCCCAAAACACAACGGCTGTAAAAAGCGATGAATAAGCATAAACTTCGCCTTCGACTGCCGAAAACCAAAAGGTGTCCGAAAAAGTATAAGCCAAAGCTCCAACCAATCCGGAACCAATTATTCCGATTATGTTAGCTGCTGTGTAATCTTCTTCGGCTTTAGCTACTACTTTTCGTGCTAAATGTGTGATTGTCCAGAACAAAAACAGGATTGTAAATGCACTCACAATGGCCGATAAGGCATTTACCATAAATGCAACCTGCGTAGGGTCGGAAGCGAATAAACTAAAAAAACGACCTGTAAGCATGAAAAAAGGTGCTCCTGGGGGATGACCCACATCTAATTTGTAAGCCGACGAAATAAACTCTCCACAGTCCCAAAAACTTGCTGTGGGCTCCATCGTGGTTAAATAAGTTGTGGCTGCTATCACAAATGCTAACCAGCCAAAAACATTGTTCAGCAATCTGAAGTTTTTCATAAAAAATGTATGTTGTTTTTTTATTTTTTTTCAAAAAATCCACCAAAGATACAAAGAATATTCAGCATTTAAAAAGCCCTATCTCGTTTTTAGTTAAAATTAATTCGTTTCAAAATAAAATAGATTTTTTTTCGAAATTCTTAAATTACGATTTGAATAAAATTTTCCGTTTTTTGTGCAAAATAATAAGTAGATGCAAATTTAAAAATCAATTATTAATTTTCAGTATCAATATTGTCTAAAGTGTAAATTAACAATTACTTAATGTAAACTTCAAACGTTTGTTATGCAAAATATTATACTTACATTTGCCCTGAATTCACTATACAATATGAACGTTATTTCGTCATTTTCCGAACTTACACATCATCTTAAAAGCATTGAATGTCGCAAAAAAATAGCTGTGGCTAATGCTACAGACACGCATACCTTGGATGCCGTACTTATGGCTGTGGATAGTGGATTTGTAGAAGCTTACCTTATTGGCGATGTGGCAGCAATCGAATCGCCTCGTTTATTTGAACACAATTTATCACCTTTTATCCATATAATCGACAAACCGTATGTGCTCGAAGCTACGCTCGAGGCGGTGCGCATGGTAAAAACAGGCGAAGCTGATATTTTGATGAAAGGATTGGTGAATACCGACATATTACTTCGGGCAATTTTGGATAAAGAAAAAGGATTGCTTCCTGCCGGACGTGTGCTTTCGTTTAGCGCAGCCCTCGAAATTCCGGGTTATCATAAACTCGTTTTTTTTGCCGATCCGGTGGTTATTCCTTCGCCTAATCTCGTGCAGCGAACGGCTATGATAAAATATGCGATTGAAACTGCCTATAAATTCGGTATTCAGAAGCCAAAAATTGCTTTAATTCATGCTACCGAAGTTGCCAATCCCAAAATTCATTATATGCAGGATTATTTGGATATTAAGGATGAATGGCGTAACGGTGAATTCGGCGATGTAATTTTGGATGCCCCATTGGATATTTTTTTGGCATTGGATAAAGAACGTGGTAGCATTAAAAATGTACCAACACCCGTATTGGGCGACGCCGATATTCTGATTTTTCCTAACTTCGAAAGTGCAAACTCGTTTTACAAAGGTTTGTCGCTGTTTGCAGGTGCCGAAATGGCAGGTTTACTGCAGGGAACCGAAAAGCCGGTTGTACTTACATCGCGAAGCGAAAGCACACAATCGAAGTTTTATAGCATTGCTATGGCTTGTATTTTAGTTTAATCGTTTCGTGTTTGGCGTTTCGTGTTTCTCGTTTTTAATGAAAAATTATTATATTTGCAACAAAAATATAACAGTTATAAAATTTAATTTTCTTTTATGATAAAAAAAGCACTTTTTACTGTCTCATTATTCATATCATGGACTTACGGTTTTGCCTGTACTAACTTTTTAGCAGGTAAAAATGCCACTACCGATGGCTCTACGTTTATCACATACTCTGCCGATTCTTATTTTCTTTTTGGTGCTTTGTATCAATTTCCGGCTGCCACATATCCAGCGGGCGCAATGCTCGATATTTACGAATGGGATACAGGAAAATATTTAGGTAAAATAAAACAGGTTGAAAAAACATATTCTGTTATCGGAAATATGAATGAACACCAGCTTTCCATTGGCGAAACTACTTTTGGCGGACGCGAAGAGTTAGTGGATACAACTGCAATAATGGATTACGGAAGTCTGATTTACATTACCTTACAACGTGCTAAAACAGCACGCGAAGCCATAAAAGTAATGACCGACATTGTGTCCGAATATGGCTACTATAGCTCGGGCGAATCGTTTTCGATTGCCGACCCCAACGAAGTGTGGATTCTGGAAATGATTGGTAAAGGGACACGTAACAAAGGTGCAGTGTGGGTGGCGCAACGTATTCCCGACGAATGTGTTTCGGGGCATGCCAATCAGGCACGCATTACTACTTTCCCATTCGACGATAAAAACGATTGTCTGTATGCCGAGGATGTGATTCTTTTTGCGCGCGAAAAGGGTTATTTCAAAGGTCGTAACTCCGATTTTAGTTTCTCGGATGTATATGCACCGCTCGATTATAGTGCGCTTCGAATTTGCGAAGCCCGCGTGTGGAGCTTTTTCCGTCAGGTAGATCCGGCAATGGACAACTATATTTCATACATAAAAGGTGAAACAAAAGAACGGATGCCACTGTGGATTAAACCAACTTTTAAAGTGGATGCGCAAAAAATGAAGGAGTATATGCGTAACCAATACGAAGGTACCGAATTCGACATGACTAAAGGAGTTTGTGCTGCTCCGTTCGGAAGTAAATTGCGTCACAGCCCGCTCGGTTTTAAGGTGGATAGTGTGGAATATTGGCACGAACGCCCTGTAGCTACACAGCAAACGGGTTTTGTGTTTGTGGCTCAAATGCGAAGTTGGTTGCCCGATTATATTGGTGGTATCCTGTGGTTTGGAGTGGACGATGCTGCCAGCAATATTTTGGTTCCTATGTATTGCGGCATCAATGGCGTTCCGAATTGCTACGACCAAAAAAATGGAACGCTGTTGGAGTATTCGCCTACTTCTGCTTTTTGGATTTACAATCAGGTGGCTAATTTTGCGTACGGAAAGTACAGCTTTATGATGAAAGATATCAAAGCCGTGCAAACACAATGGGAGTCTGATTTTCAGAAATTTGTACCGGCAGTCGACAAGGTGGCTGTAAATATGGCAGAGGCCGATGCCCGCAATTTTATGACTAATTTCAGTCACTCGCAAGCCGAAAATTCGACAGCAGCATGGAAAAAATTAGGTGGATACCTGCTTGTAAAATACATGGATGGTAACATCAAAAAAGAGAAGGACGGTCAGTTTATTCAAAATGAGTTCCACATTCCGCAAGGTATTATACGTGCCGGCTATTCCGACGAAATACTTCGCCAAATTGCCAAAGAAAATCCCGGACAACGCGGAAAATCGGCTGAGGAACTTAAAAAACGAAAGTAAGCGTCATTGTAGATCCATAAAAAATAATACGACATCAGTAATTATCTACTATTTAAATAAGGTGGATTTATCTAAATATCACATTGGCTACGAATTGTGCAGTTGGCTTACATTGAGATTCAA
>DYSC01000084.1:0-1343 GCA_020726365.1 Porphyromonas sp. | reverse complement strand
TTCAAACGTCAAACCTTTCAAACGTCAAACCTTTCAAACTCTTCAAATGTGAAACTCGAAACGAAAAATGTCTTTCTGCTCCGTCCCTATATGATTCATGGTCAGGGCAATAATGGAAATCTGAATTTGTTGTTCAATTTAGTGAAACGCGGAATTCCTTATCCGCTTGGAGCTTTTGAAAATCGTCGTTCGTTTTGTTCAATAGAGAACCTGAGTTTTGAAAAGCGATGTCGAATGTCGCCCGAATTACTATTTGTGCTTTTGATACCCCGTTTATTGAGTTTGTTGGATAAATTTTAGAGTGGTTTTGCTACAATTAGGCAAGATTACCAAAAATATTGTATCTTTGCGCGTTTTTAAAATATCATTACTACAATCCGGCATAGCAATTTTTTAATGCAGTATTAACAGCGATTTTATTGCTCTATGAATTTTATATACTATTTGTCAGCATTTGCACTTCTTTTTGTTTTACAACTTCTTTATTTTAAAATTGCCGATAAATTTAACATTATCGATAAGCCCAACGAGCGCAGTTCACATACCAAAATTACACTTCGTGGAGGTGGTGTAGTGTTTTATTTGGGTGCTTTTCTTTCCTTTTTTGTAACCGAGTTTCAATATCCTTATTTTATGGCAGGACTTACACTTATTGCAGTTGTGAGTTTTGCTGATGATGTGCAACCCATTTCGTCGAGGCTGCGGCTGCCGGTACATTTCGGGGCTATGGCATTGATGTTTTACGAATGGGGACTTTTTGCGCAGCCCTGGTATTTTTTGCTGCTTGCTTTAGTACTTTCGGTGGGTATTGTAAATGCTTATAACTTTATGGATGGAATAAACGGTATTACGGGGGCATATAGTGTATCCGTGCTGTTGGCATTGCTTTTTGTAAATAAATATGTGCATCCGTTTGTCGACAATGAGCTTATTTATATCATGTTGTTGGCTGTAATGGTGTTCAATATCTTTAATTTCAGAAAAAAAGCCCGATGTTTTGCCGGCGATGTTGGCTCGGTAACTATTGCATTTTTTATTGTGTTTTTGATAGGAAAACTGATTATTTCAACAGGTGATTTTACCTATATTTTGTTTTTAGGAGTTTATGGGGTGGATGCTGTTTTAACCATTATTCATCGTATAATACTGAAAGAGAATATATTTGAAGCACACCGTAAACATGCTTATCAGCTGATGGCTAACGAATTGAAAATTCCGCATTTAATTGTATCTTTGTTTTATGCTATTCTGCAATTAGTTGTGTCGCTGGCGGTGGTGTACGATTACTGCATTGCTATTGCATTGGTTGTGTTACTCGGAATCGTTCATATTATATTTAAAAG
>DYSC01000012.1:2085-31235 GCA_020726365.1 Porphyromonas sp. | reverse complement strand
ATCCAAACTTTATAACTTTATAACCTTATAACCTTATAACTTTATAACCTTATAACTTTATAACCTTATAAACTTTATAACCTTATAACTTTATAACCTTATAAACCTTATAACTTTATAACCTTATAACCTTATAACTTTATAACCTTATGAACTAATTATTTTCAGCTCGTTTTGCAAGATTCTGTTCCCAATTCCAAGCGCTGCGCAAAGTTTCTTCAACAGTTTCGTTAGCAGTCCAGCCCAGTACGGTATTAGCATGCGAAGGGTCGGCCCACACTTTTTCAACATCACCACTACGACGACCAACAATTTTGTAAGGTACATCCACACCGGTTACTTTCATAAATGTTTCGATAATTTCGAGTACCGATAGTCCGCGTCCTGTTCCTAAGTTGAATGTTTCGATTTGTGCTTTTGTATCGTTATGCAACATGCGTTTCACAGCTATTACGTGCGCTTTGGCCAAATCCACCACATGAATATAATCGCGGATACACGAACCATCGGGCGTATTGTAGTCGTTACCAAAAACCGATAATTGTTTGCGAAGACCAATGGCTGTTTGTGTTACGAAAGGCAGCAAATTGTTAGGAACACCGTTAGGCAATTCACCAATTTCGGCTGAGGAATGTGCACCAATCGGATTGAAATAGCGAAGGATAATGCTTTGTAAATCAGCATTCGCATTTAGTGTATCGTGTATAATCTCCTCTCCTATTTGCTTGGTGTTGCCATAAGGCGATTGTGCCACTTTAATAGGAGCTTGTTCGGTTACGGGCAGTACATCGGGTTGACCATAAACGGTACACGACGACGAGAAAACCATGCTACGCACTTTGTGAATAGGCATTAACTGCAAAATATTAATTAGCGACACCAAATTGTTGCGGTAGTACATCAATGGTTTTTCAACAGACTCTCCAACTGCTTTGTTAGCGGCAAAGTGTATAATAGCATCAATGTTTTGGTATTTTTCGAACATGCGGTTCATGCTTACATAATCCACACAGTCGATATTTTCGAATGCCGGACGAATGCCGGTAATTTTTTCGATACCATTGAGCACTTCAATGTTCGAATTCGATAAATTATCAACTATAACAACTTCAAATCCTTCGTTTTGTAGTTCTACAACTGTGTGCGAACCAATGTATCCGGTACCTCCGGTAACTAATATCTTTGCCATAAATATATATTATTTAAAAAGTTGGTTTGGATAAACGCCTTTACGAATGAGTTCATTGATTTTGAGTACCACTTGTGAGCGGTCCTCGGCATAAGTTACACCAAACCATTTTGATGTGGTATCGAGCACCTTACAACTTACTTTGTCTTCGACAATTAAGTTATTCACTACCAATGGAATGTAAAATTCAGATTTTAGTTTTTGTCCGTTTTCGGCCAAAAATTCTATAAAGAATTTTTCAGAATAATCGAAATATTCAGGTGTAAAACCCCACATATTCATCGATACAGGCGTATTGACCGGAATAGAAACTTCTTCGCCTTTTTCATCAAAATAAATAATAGTGCCACCTTTTTCTTCGATATGGGTACGTTCAACTACATTGGTAAGATTGCCGTTTTCATCTACTTCGCACACGCCACGGCTTACAGAGCCACTTTCGGAAAGTGTATTGCCAACATGATAGCCTATCATACAATATTCGTTTTGCTTTCCGGCTACGCTACGCAAAAAATCGGCCAATACGGCAAATGATTCCTGACCGTAAAAATCGTCGGCATTAATCACTGCAAAAGGCTCTTTTATAACATCTTTACCCATCAATACGGCATGATTTGTACCCCATGGTTTTTCACGATCAGCATTATAAGTACTGCCGGCAGGTACATTCGAAATATCTTGAAATACGATTTCGACATCAATAATATTTTTAAATTTATTGACAACAAGCTCTCTGAAATCAGCTTCGAAGCTTTTACGTATTACAAAAACTATTTTTCCAAAACCGGCTTTTACTGCATCGTATATGGAATAATCCATAATCGTTTCGCCGTTAGGTCCTAATCCGTCTAATTGTTTTAAACCGCCATAACGGCTGCCCATTCCTGCTGCTAATACAAATAATGTTGGTTTCATGCGTACATTTATTATTTAATTAAGTTGCAAAAGTACTGCTTTTTTTTGATTAATAAAATACAATGCTTTGGTAAATTAATTAATCCCAAACATTTATCAACAGCTTGTTGAAACTTTTTTTATGGCTATACCGAATTAGTTTTGTAATTTTGGTCTCCGAAATTTACTACTCTTCATTTTAACTTTATAAACTTTACGAACTTTACAAACATTACAAAATATTTTCATGGCCGAAAAACGCAATTATTCGAAGAAAAATACCATTATGCCTGTTCCTGCGAATGAATATGGCAAACTACCACCTCAGGCACCCGAATTGGAAGAAGCTGTGCTTGGAGCAATTATGCTCGAAAAAGATGCATATTCCATAGTTTCCGAAATTCTGAAACCAGACTGCTTTTACAAAATGGCGCATCAAAAAATTTTTGAGGCGATAATGACGCTTGCATTGCATCAGGAACCCATTGATATGCATACGGTTACCGAGCAATTGCGCAAAAACGGAAATATTGACGAAGTTGGAGGGGCGTACTACATTACTTTGCTTACGGCCAAAGTTTCGTCGGCAGCTCACCTCGAATATCATGCACGCATTATTGTGCAAAAATATTTGGCGCGCGAATTAATACGCGTTTCGTCGGAAATACAGACCAAAGCTTTTGATGATAAAACGGACGTGGACGATTTGATGCAGGAAGCCGAAGGTATGCTGTTTGAGCTTTCGCAAAACAGTCAGAAAAAGGATGTTACGCAAATTAACCCTGTTATTGAAGAAGCCCGCAAGCGTATGCAAATAGCATCCACCAAGCAGGGTGCGAGTGGTGTAGCAAGTGGATTTCATGCGTTGGATAAAATTACTTCGGGTTGGCAACGTTCCGACCTTATTATTATAGCTGCCCGCCCTGCAATGGGTAAAACAGCATTTATATTGTCGATGGCCAAAAATATGGCTGTCGATTATCGTTCGCCGGTTGCCGTTTTTTCGCTCGAAATGTCGAATGTACAGTTGGTGAATCGTTTGATAATGAACGTTTGTCAGCTCGAAGGCGAAAAAATTAAAAACGGACAGTTGGAGAAATACGAATGGGAAAAATTCGACCGCGATATAAATATGTTGCTCGACGCACCTGTTTTTGTGGACGATACGCCGAGTTTATCGGTTTTCGAGTTGCGAAGCAAAGCACGCCGATTGGTGAAAGAACACAAAGTGCAATGTTTAATTATTGACTACTTGCAACTTATGAATGCGAGCGGTATGAGTTTTGGTAGCCGCGAACAGGAAGTAAGTATTATTTCGCGTTCGCTCAAAGGGTTGGCCAAAGAGTTGGATATTCCGATTATTGCCCTTTCGCAGCTTAATCGTGGAGTGGAAGGCCGTACAGGTCACGAAGGAAAACGTCCGCAATTGTCCGATCTTCGTGAGTCGGGAGCTATCGAGCAGGACGCCGATATGGTTTGCTTTATCCACCGTCCTGAGTATTATAAAATTACCGAAGATACGCAGGGCAATTCGCTGATTGGATTGGCAGAAATTATTGTTGCAAAACACCGTAATGGAGCTACAGGTGATGTGTTGCTTAAGTTTAAAAACACCTATGCTAAATTTATGAATAAAGATGACATTGCCGGAAATGAAATGGATGGAGGTTATCAAACTATTCATTCGAAAATGAACGACTTTAAAGGCGATGGTTTTTATGGCGAAGGTCAAAAAAGCAATCCTGCCGGATTTTTGAGTGGTGGTTCGAGTCAGGATGAACCTCCATTTTGATGTATTCCGTAAAAATCGTATTTTCGATATCAAATTATGTTAAATATCATTTTTTTTGAAATAACAAAATATTTATAAGCAATTAATATATAGTATTTTATATTGTTTGTAAATTGTCCGTGTGCGCACACAAATTATTTTATTGTATTGCTAATTCAAAATAGTTAGTATCTTTGCAATAGAATGCTGTGTGCGTACACGGTTTTTTATATCTGATGCAATGAAAATAGAAAAATCCACTATACGAATAAAAGATATTGCCCGCCTTGCAGGAGTATCCGAAGGTACTGTCGATCGCGTTTTGCACAAACGTGGCGATGTGTCGGCTAAGAGTTTGGAGGCTGTAAATAAGGTACTTGAGGAAATAAATTACACGCCAAATATACTTGCCCGTTCGTTAGCTTCCAAGAGAATTTACCGTTTTATATATTTAATTCCATTTCACAACGAAGGCGATTATTGGTCGACAGTTGAAAAGGGATTCGAAATGGCCATGCCGGAGTTTTCGGGTTACAATGTGTCGTTCGAAAAAGCCTGTTTCGATCAGTTCGACGTAAATTCATTTAATTCGGTTTCCGAAAAGTTGGTTCAGAATATGCCTGATGCAGTTTTTATTGCACCTATTTTTAAAGATGAAACACTAAAACTAACCTCAAAATTATCGGAGGCAGGTGTCCTGTTTTCGTTTATCGATTCCATAATCGAAGAAGCTGAATTTTTGACTTATTATGGGCAAAATTCGACCTTAAGTGGCTATATAGCAGCTAAGTTTTTGGTCGAAGATTTAGTGGAAAACGATAAAATTTTAGTTATACGAACCAAGCGTAAAGGAGCGGTTTCAAATCAGACACGAAACAGATACAATGGCTTTATGAGCTATTTGAATGAAAAAGGTTTGGTAAATAAAATTCAACTGATTGAGGCAGAGTTACTCGACGACAACGAAGTTGCTAATAGAGAACTTTTGAAAAAAATATTGACTGATAATACAAATGTAAAAGCGGCAATCACTTTCAATTCGAAGGTTTTTCGTTTGGCTCGTAAGTTCGAAATACTTGGAATTCAGAATATCCGATTAATCGGTTACGATTTGCTTAGCGAAAACGTAAACTATTTACAAAAAGGAGTTATCTCATTGCTGTTGGCACAACGTCCTGAAAAACAGGCTTATATGTCAGCTAAAGATATGTGTAAAAAGTTAATTTTCAATCAGGAAGTAAGCAGAATTAATTATATGCCAATTGATATTTTAATAAAAGAAAACATCGATGCATACATGCATTTTTTAGAATAAGAAAAAATAATTTCAAATAATATGCAGTTAGGAAAATTTAGTTTAGGAGTAGGCTATCGCTTTTATGCAAATTCATTCAATCGTAGCGAAGAACTTTGTGCGCCTTATGCAGATGTTATCGAAATTGATAACTCGCAACTACCTTCAGTTGAAGGAGTTAATGCATGGACAAGTGAAAAATTTGCCAATACATTACGCCATATTCAGGGGCATCCCGATTACAATGCTAATTTCCGTCAGTTAATTCACGTTGCATACAAAGTAGCTTCCTAAATGGGCGAAACATACACCGGAATGCTCGAAAAATATGCTGATATTATTGTAAATTGTGTGGAAGAGAATATTTACGACAGACATTTGAAACGCTTATTTAATTTATAAAAAATCATGAAAAACCTATTTGATGTAAAAGGAAAAGTCATAGTTATTACCGGTGGCGCCGGAATTCTCGGACGGGGTATGGCCGAATATATGGCTGAGCAAGGCTGTAAAGTCGTTATTTTAGACAGAGCTGATGCCGGTGTTGCATTGGTTGAAGAACTGAAAGCGAAAGGCTCTGAAGCTCTTTATTTAAATACGGATGTATTAAATAAAGAAATTCTGGAGCAAAATGCGCAGGATATTGTGGCTGCTTTTGGTCAGATTGATATATTGGTAAATGCTGCCGGTGGAAATATGCCGGGCGCAACCATAGGTCCCGATCAAACAATTTTCGACTTGCAAATTGATGCATTCCGCAAAGTAGTTGATTTAAACTTATTTGGAACTGTTTTGCCTTGTATGGTTTTTGGGAAAATAATGGTTGATAAAAAGCAGGGAAGTATTATTAATATTTCGTCCGAATCGGCTATTCGCCCGTTGACGCGTGTGGTGGGTTACGGCTCTTCGAAAGCTGCTGTAACAAACTTTACAAAATTTCTTGCTACCGAAATGGCTGCCAAATTCAGTGAAAAAATTCGTGTAAACGCAATGGCTCCGGGCTTTTTCTTAACAGAACAAAACCGTGCTTTGATGACCAATCCTGATGGCACTCCAACGCCAAGAGGTCAGGCTATTGTTGCACATACTCCTTTTGGACGTCTGGGCGAACCTGATGAATTATTCGGAACATTGCATTGGTTAGCAAGCGATGCCTCCAAATTTGTTACCGGAACTTTAACCGTTATTGATGGTGGGTTTGATGTGTTTTGTATATAATCTGAATTGCTATACTACAGTCGACAGACAGCAGAAAAAAAGTTTTAAATGGTAAATGAATTAATAGTAAATTGTTATTATGATTACACTAAAAAAAGACACAAAATATGCCCTAATGGTGGCAACCAGCATGGGTGTGCGCATTACTCCGGTAAATGGACAGCCTGTTCATAGCAGTAAATTATTCGAAATGGAAGTTTCGAGCGCAGAAACAAATGTGGCAAGTATCGCTTCGTATTTAGGACTTCCGGTAAAAGTTTTGACAACTTTTGTAAAAGATAGTCCGATTGCTCAAATGATTAAAAGCAACCTGCGTGCTCGTAATATGGATTACGAAGGTGTAGAAGTTCCACAGGGCAATCCTTGGGGCTATCGTCATCAATTTAACATTGCCGATAGTGGTTTTGGAACCCGTGGACCTCGCGTATTGAATGACCGTGCCGGTGAAGTTGGTCGTACGTTAAACGTAAAAGATTTTGACCTCGAAAAACTTTTTGTAAAAGAGGGTGTTCAAATATTACATCTTTCTGGATTAATAGGTGCGCTTTCGCCCGAAACAAGTGAATTTTGCTTACAATTAGCTCGTTATGCAAAAAAAACCGGAACGCGAATTTCGTTCGATTTGAATTATCGTGCTTCGTTTTGGAAAGGTCGCGAAAATGAATTAAGAGCTATTTTTACTGAAATTGCTTCGGTATCGGATATTTTGATTGGGAACGAAGAAGATTTTCAATTATGTTTGGGAATAAAAGGACCAGAGGCAGGTGGAAAAGGAATCGAAGCTGAAATTGATGGTTTCAAAGGAATGATAGGTCGCGTTAAAGCGGCTTTTCCTCATGCATCGGTTTACGCTACCACACTTCGCGAAGTTGTAAGCGTGAACGAACATTTGTGGGGTGCAATTATGCTCGAAGAAGAAAACTGGCATGTGATTATGCCACGCAAAATAAATGTGCTCGACCGCATCGGTGGAGGTGATGGTTTTGTGGGTGGTTTGCTTTACGCTATTCTGAAAGGTTGGGAACCGGATACGTGGACAAAATTCGGCTGGGCTTCGGGTGCGTTAGCAACTACGTTCCTTACCGACTACGCTCAACCTGCCGACGAAGATATGGTTTGGAGTATCTGGGGCGGAAATGCACGAGTAAAGAGATAAAATTGCCCCCTAAAACCCTCACAGGGGATTTAAAAACTGATTCTATCTGTTATTTAAAAAATTACTTAAAAAAATACAAGCTTACTAAAGTCCCCTAAGGGGAATTTAGGGTGCTGGAAAAGGGATATTATGATTTACTACGAAAAAGGTTCAATTGAAACCGAATTCACTTCCGAAGACCTGAAAAAAGGTCTTTTCGAAGCATTAAAAAAAATGGGGAAAAAGCACAAAGTGCTCGCTATTCCGCCGGATTATACGCGCTTGCCAAGTATGGCAGGGGAGTTAACAGAGTATGCATGGAAGTATTATGGAGATGCGTTGACGGATGTTTTACCCGCTTTGGGGACGCATACACCAATGACGGCGCACCAAATTGAACACATGTTTGGAACTTTGCCATCATCGCTTATTCGTGAACACGATTGGAGAAACGATGTGGTAACACTTGGATATGTACCTGCCGAATTTGTAAAAGAAGTTACGGGTGGCGCAGTAGATTTTCCTTGGCCGGCTCAGGTAAATAAATTATTGATAGAGGGGAACTTTGATTTAATATTGTCAATCGGACAAGTTGTCCCACACGAAGTGGTGGGTATGGCCAATTACAACAAGAATATTTTTGTTGGAACCGGTGGAGTTGAAGGTATTAATAAAAGTCACTTTGTGGGTGCAGTTTATGGTATGGAACGCATGATGGGACATGCTGACACACCTGTACGCCGTATTTTTAATTATGCTTCGGATAATTTTACCCAAAACTTACCTATTGTGTATGTGCAAACGGTTGTTGGTTTGGATAAATCGGATGGCAAAGTTAAGTGCCGTGGCATGTATATAGGCGACGATTTTGAAGTGTTTACCAAAGCAGCAGAATTAGCATTAAAGGTAAATTTTGATTTGTTGGATAAACCCCTGAAAAAGATAGTCGTATATCTCGATCCTACGGAATTTAAAAGTACATGGTTGGGAAATAAATCGGTTTACAGAACCCGCATGGCTATTGACGATAATGGAGAATTAATTGTGTTAGCTCCGGCTTTGAAAGAATTTGGTGAAGACAAAGAAATTGATCGTTTGATTCGTAAATACGGTTATTTTGGAACACCTCAAACGCTAAAATCTTGCGACGAAAATGAAGAGCTTCGCAACAATTTGAGTGCAGCAGCTCACCTTATTCATGGTTCGTCCGAAGGGCGTTTTAGCATTACTTATTGTCCGGGAAAAGGTGCTGAAAACTTGACACAAGCCGAAATTGAAAGTGTTGGGTTTAAGTATGCCGATATCGACGAAGTTACAGCTAAATACGATCCGGCAAAATTGCGAGATGGCTACAATATCATGCCCGATGGCGAAGAAATATTTTATATTTCAAATCCGGCATTAGGCTTATGGGCGTTTAAAGAAAGATTTAAATATTAAACATTCCCCCTAACCCCCTAAAGGGGGAATTGTTGCTCCCCCTTTAGGGGACTGTGGGGGCAAGTCTATTGTAAATGAAATTAATTATTGACGATAAAATTCCATATATTCGCGGTGCATTCGAAGATGTATCAGAAGTGATTTATTTGTCCGGAGCAAAAACTACGGCTGAAATTGCTAAAGATGCCGATGCTATTGTAACACGCACACGAACTATTTGCAATGAAAAATTACTTGCCGGTTCATCGGTGAAATTTATTGCCACTGCTACTATTGGTTTCGACCATATTGATACCGATTATTGCGATGCAAATGGAATTCGCTGGACAAATGCGCCAGGCTGCAATTCCAAATCGGTGGAGCAATATATTGCCTCAACATTAATAGTTTTAGCAGAGAAAAACGGCTGGAATATGAGCGAAAAATGTATAGGAATAGTAGGTGTTGGGAATGTGGGAAGTAAAGTAGCTCGTGTTGCTGAAATTTTCGGCATGAAGGTGTTGCTCAACGACCCACCTATCGAACGTGCCGAAGGTTCGGAAAAATTTGTGAGTATCGAAACCATTATGAATGAGGCTGATATCATTACGCTTCATGTTCCTCTGAATATGAAAGGCGAAGATGCTACATTTCATTTGGGAAATGAGCTTTTCTTAAGTTCATTAAAAAAGAAACCTGTGCTCATAAATTCTTGTCGTGGCGAAGTGATTGAAACAGAAGCAGTGAAAGCCGGATTAAAAAATGGTCAGATTTCAGCTTTTGTATGCGATTGTTGGGAAAATGAACCGGAAATTGATTTGGAATTACTTTCGTTAACCGAAATTGCTACACCGCACATAGCCGGCTATTCGAAAGATGGCAAAGCAACTGGAACACTTATGAGCGTTCAGGCTATCAACGAGTTTTTTGGGTTAGGATTGGAAAATTGGAAACCAACAGGAGTTGAAGCACCCAAAGAACCTGAATTTGAAATAGATGGAAATGAACTAACCGAACAACAAATTCTTTCGAAAGCTATTTTGCATACTTACGATATTCGGAATGACGACAAGACTTTTAGAGCAAATACCGAATTATTTGAACAACTGCGAGGCGATTATCCGACACGAAGAGAATTTCAGGCATTTACAATTGTTGCAAAAAATATCAAAACCGCAACATTTGAAAAGCTTTTTAAGCTTGGATTCAATATTTCACCACAAAGATAAATATAAAATAAAATTTATGAAACAAAAAGCAGACATTGGATTAATTGGTTTAGCCGTAATGGGCGAAAACTTGGTATTGAACATGGAAAGCAAAGGCTTTACCGTGGGTGTTTTTAACCGTTCGGTTGAAAAAGTAGATAAATTTATGGATGGTCGTGGTGCCGGAAAAAACTTTATTGGTGCGCATTCTATTGCTGAGCTTTGCGAATCGTTGGAAAAACCACGCAAAGTAATGATGCTGGTTAAAGCCGGACAGGCTGTAGATGATTTTATCGAACAACTTATTCCGCATTTGGAAGAAGGAGATATTATTATCGATGGTGGAAATACACACTTTCCTGATACTATTCGTCGTGTCAAATACGTTGAAAGTAAAGGACTTCTGTATATCGGAACAGGTGTTTCGGGTGGTGAAGAAGGTGCTTTGTTAGGTCCATCAATCATGCCCGGAGGTTCACCTGCTGCATGGCCTGCTGTAAAAGATATTTTGCAATCAATTTCGGCAAAAGTTGAGAATAATGTTCCTTGCTGCGATTGGGTTGGCGAAGGTGGTGCCGGTCACTTTGTGAAAATGGTACACAACGGTATCGAATATGGTGACATGCAGATTATTAACGAAGCCTATCAGGTAATGAAAGATATGCTCGGAATGACTGCCGACGAAATGCACGAAGTTTTCAAAGAATGGAACAAAGGCGATTTGGATTCGTATCTGATTGAAATTACACGCGATATTCTGGCTGTGAAAGACGAAGATGGAACTGCATTGGTAGAAAAAATTTTAGATACAGCCGGACAAAAAGGAACCGGAAAATGGACTGGTGTTTCGGCACTCGACCTTGGAATTCCATTGACGTTGATTGGCGAATCGGTTTTCGCCCGTTGCCTGTCGGCTCAAAAAGATATTCGTGTAAAAGCTTCGAAAGTGATCAGCGGACCAATAGTGAACTTTACAGGCGATAAAAAACAAATGATTGATGATTTGAAAGATGCCTTGTTCGGAGCAAAAATTATTTCGTATGCGCAGGGTTACAACCTGATGATGGAAGCTGCCAATGAATACAAATGGAATCTGAATTATGGTGGTATTGCACTTATGTGGCGTGGTGGTTGTATTATCCGTTCTACTTTCTTGGGCGATATCAAAAAAGCTTTTGATGTAAATCCCGTACTCGAAAATTTATTGTTAGATTCACATTTTAAAGCTATTGTTGAAAAAGCTCAAGCAGGCTGGCGTCGTGTTTGTGCAGCTGCTTTAACAAATGGTATTCCTGTTCCTGCTTTGACATCGGCTCTTTGCTATTTCGATGGACTTCGCACCGAACGCCTTCCAGCCAATTTGTTACAGGCGCAACGCGATTATTTTGGAGCGCATACTTACGAACGGATTGACAAACCTCGTGGCGAATTTTTCCATACCAATTGGACTGGTCGTGGTGGCGATACTGCTTCTACAACTTATGTAGTTTAAAAAACTGCTCCTAATTCCTAAAAGGAGAACTAATAAAAAATCCCATTGCTCATTTTTGGATGAACAATGGGATTTTCGTTTTAAAAAATTGTAAGTTAAAATTAACTTTCCACTAATACTATTTCAGAAGTAACATCAATAGCTTTGCGATACAATGCACCTACGCCACAAAAAGTTTCCTCTGATAATTTTACAGCTTTTTCAACTTTGCTTAATGGCACATTTTTCCCTGTAATAGTATATATTACATGCATTTTTTCGTAGTATTTGGGGTGTTCTTCACCCAGCTCACCTTCTACTTCAATGTCTAATTTATCGAAATCAACACGCATTTTTTTTAAAATTAATACAACATCCATACCACTGCATCCCGCAATGGCAGTTAACAAAAGTTTTTTAGGACTTGGACCTAAATCTTTACCTCCACCTTCTTCGGGTGCATCCATAATAAGTTTATGACCATCTATTTCGGACTGAAAAGTGAGATTACCTTTCCATTGTGTTGTAACAAGATGTTTTTCTGACATGTTTATATTTTTTTGTTGATTAAATATTATGAAATTTCTAACAGAATTAATCTAAAGTTTGTTCATTTAAAGTTAATATGATACTTTTGGGTAAAATTCCTAAAAAACAAAACTTATGAGACACATCACAGTTTTATTGCTTGTTTTAAGCATCAGTTTTCAATTATCGGCCAAAAATTATCAGTTTCTGATTGGTACATTTACAACAAATACACCTGCGAAAGGTATTTTTTCACTTACATTTAATGAAAATGATTTATCGACTAATGTACAGTTACTTACTGAGGCTATCGATCCGAGTTTTTTATGCATCAGTAAAAACAAAAAATTGGTTTATGCCGTAAGCGAACGTGGCGCGAAAAGCAGTGTCGCAGCTTATAAGTTCAACAAAAAAAATAAATTGCAATTAATCAACAAAGTAGACGCTGGTAGCGTAACCGACCCTTGTCATATTGCAATGACCGATTATCATGTAGTTACGGCAAATTACAGTGGAGGGAGCATTTTTGTTTACAAACGAAACGCTGATGGTTCGTTAAGTGATGTGGTACAGAAAATACAGCACGAAGGAAAAAGCATTCATCCTACCCGCCAAACAAAGCCACATACACATCAGGTAGTTTTTTCGCCGGATAGTAAGTTTCTGTTGACTAACGATTTAGGAATTGACAACGTGTTGGTTTACAAATACGACAAAATGAACTCGGAAAATCCGTTTTCGGCTTATGACACATTGGAAGTAAAGCCCGGAAGTGGACCTCGTCATTTAACTTTCGATAAATCTGGTACAATCGTTTATCTGTTGCAAGAATTGGATGGTACAGTTTCGACTATTCAGTATGAAAATTGTAAACTAACTTTGATGGACACAACAACAGTTGTTCGAAAAAATAACATTCAAACCGGAGCTGCTGATATTCACCTATCGCCTGATGGTAAATTTTTGTATGCAACCAATCGTGGTTCGGTGAATGACATTACTTGTTTTGCTACATCTCCGGCAGGCAAATTGACATTTGTGCAACAAGTTTCGACGGAAGGAGAGGGACCGCGAAATTTTGCGATAACCAATGATGGTAACTATATTTTAGTTGGTAATCAACGTACTAACAATATTAGTATTTTTAGCAGAAATAAAAAAACCGGCGAACTTACATTCACCGGTAAAAAAATTCAGGTAGGAGCACCTGTGTGTATTTTAGAATATTAAAGTCCCAACCCCTACTAGTGTTGATGAGTGCCTTTGGACAATAGAATAATAGCAATTCCGATAATAATGAGAATTATTTGAATAGCAGATTCTTTTAGCTTTGTTTCTTTGTGCATTTCCGGTATTAAATCGGCTAATGCAACATATAGAAAACTGGCTGCGGCAATAGCTATGGTGTACGGGATTATTGCCTCAACATATTCCAGTAAAAAGTAAGCCGCAATGCCAGCTACAACAGCACTACTGCCCGATAATATATTGTAAAGCAACGCCTTTTTGCGCGAATATCCGCTTTTAAGTAATATGCCAAAATCACCCAATTCTTGAGGTATTTCGTGTAAAAGTACCGAAATTGTAACAAAAATACCAAGCTCTTTCGAAGTTAGAAACGAAGCTGCAATCACCACACCATCAATAGCATTGTGTATGGCATCGCCAATAATAATCATGGGAGCAGCCGCATGGTTCTGACGTTCGCAGTTTTCGTCGTGGCAAGTGCGCCAAAGTATAATTTTTTCGAGAATGAAAAACAGTATAATGCCACCCAATACCCACATTACTACATCGTGAATACACAATGTTTCAGCAGCTTCGGGAATAAGACCCAACAATGCTGACCCAAGCAATGTACCACCAGCTAAGTATAATAAATAACCTGAGATTTTAGCCAACCACTTATTGTTTAATAAAAGCAGTGAACTCGATAAAGCCACACTACCGATACCGGCAGCCGTTAATGCAAATAAGGTATAAAGAAAAGTATTCATTTAATGTTATTTTATTTATAATATCCTGTTTTATTGCTCAATAGATTTTTTAGAATCTTGAAACTCTTCAAGCCTTTATTTAGTTGGTTTTAATACGTGTTTAGCAAAGTTATAGTTGCGTTTTTTATATGTTTCTGTCAAATTGGGCAAACGAATCAGAAAATCAGTGTAATTTTTTTGTTCCGGTTTTGTCCATTGAACTTCCGAAAGTGCTGCTAATCGGGGTAATAACATATATTCAGCATATTCTTCGGTTGCAATATATTCTGTCCATAAGTTTGCTTGCGTACCCATCACGTAATTTGCCTGTGTTTCGTTCAGCTCCGATGAAATTGGTTCGTAGCTGTAAACATTTTCAACGCTCGAATATCCGCCAATTGCCAAAGGCTCTTGTGTTCTATCATTAGCTTGATAATGGTCGAAATATAAATGCGAATTTGGAGTCATAATCACCTTATGCCCCGATTTGGCAGCTTGGATACCGCCACTAATACCTTGCCATGACATTACAGCGGCGTTGGGCGCCAAACCACCTTCCAAAATCTCATCCCAACCAATTATCTGACGATTTTTACTGTTTACAAACTTTTCCACACGTGTAATAAAGTAGCTTTGTAATCTATCTTCAGCTGAATGTAATGAGTCCGTATTCAAACCTTCAGATTTTATTCTATCATGACATTTAGGACAAACTTTCCACTTATTTTTCAAACATTCATCGCCTCCAATATGTATGTATTTCGAAGGAAATATTTCAATTACCTCATTCAAAACATTTTCAACAAATTCAAAAGTTTTTTCGTCACCAGGACAAAGCACATCATCATAAATGCCCCATATTTCGGCTACTTTGTATGGTCCGCCAGTACAACCCAATTCGGGATACGATGCCAGAGCAGCCAACATGTGTCCGGGCATATCTATTTCAGGTATAATGTTTATGTATCTTTCTGCTGCATACCGTACAATATCTTTCATCTGTTCCTGTGTGTAATATCCGCCATAAGGAATACTGTCGTAAATACCACTATTATAACGACCCACAATTGTTTGAGCTCGTTTTGAACCAACTTGAGTGAGCAAGGGGTATTTTTTTATTTCGATACGCCATCCTTGGTCTTCTGTCAGGTGCCAATGAAAAGTATTTACATGATGTAGTGCCAGCATGTCAATGTATTTCTTCACAAAATCGACCGAAAAAAAGTGCCTTGCAACATCTAAGTGCATTCCCCGATAATTGAATCGTGGTGCATCCGATATTTCCACCGGAGGTAATTTTACAATTCCAATCGTATCAGGAATTGATTTACAAAGCGTTTGAATGCCATAAAATATCCCTGCTTCCGTTTTACCCGTAATAGTAACTTTCTTATTATCTACATTAATTTTGTAACCTTCGGGGTGCGAAATAGTAGTGTCAATTGCAAGAATAATAACTCCTGATTTTTTCGAATTGGAAGTTATTTTGTTTTTTATTCCTGTTTTTTCAGCAATAAAACTTTGAAGAAATTCTGCATTTCTTTTTTGTGCATTGCTTTTATTTTTAATCATTATTTTTACATTTTCTTTGATAATAAAGGTATTGCCACCCTTTAATTCAATGCTTTGTGCAAGAGGGATAGTGCGATAGTCGATTGCCTGAATACTAAATGTGAAAACTAAGGCAATAATAAGCATACATTTTTTCGTTAACATAATATGTTGATTTTTACTTATTTATCTGTTTTTGTAGAGTATGTGCTTTTATAGAATATTCAAATTTTGTATACGAAAATTATTTTTCAGTAGTAATAGATTTTTCAAAATAAGAGCAAGATAAAAATTATGATTTCTTATGTTAAACATAATAAGTCTTGCTCCAAGTCTAAATTTTTTTATATGTTTTAGTTCTTCTGCTTTGTAAATATCGGCGTAATTTTTCATCAGAGCTTTTGATTTAGTACCTAACATTAAATTAACTTTGTTCTGAATTTTGGAATATTCCAAAATTTCGGCATATTTTTTATATACATTTTTTGATTTAAAAAAATCTTCTAACATTTCCCAAAAATCTACCATATTTTGAAAATTCATGTCCGTAATATTTTTTGTAATTGAATTATCATTGTATTGCACATAATGATAAAAAGCCATATCAATTTTTACTATTTTTTTTGCATAAAAAAATAATCTAGTCATCACGTGCCTATCTTCAAAATAATTCAACCCTGAAGGCACTCTACAATCTTCACGTAGATACAACGACTTTAATATTAGTTTGTTACACAAATGTGAGTGCGAATCTTTGTTCTTCAATATATCAAGAAGATGATTTTCAGGGGAAACCGAAAGAAAATCTATTTGATAAATGGATTTATTTTGGTATTCCATATATATATCAGAAACTACAATATCGGCATTTTCAACAATTGCTTTTTTGTACAGTTGTTCAATCATTAGATGTTCTATGTAATCATCACTGTCGACTACTGCTATATATTTTCCTTGCGAAGCATTCAGAGCTGTATTTCTGACCTCTGCAAGTCCCATATTATTTTTATGTTGAATAATCTTTATACAATTAGTAAGATGTGGATATTCAGCTATTACATTTCTTAATAATTCTAAACTATTATCTGTGGATGCATCGTTTACAAATATAAATTCAATCTCGTTAAACGTCTGATTAAAAAGACTATGAGCACATCTTTCAATGTATTTTGAAACATTGTATATTGGTACTAATACAGAAACCTCTATACTCATAGCATATTGTGTTTTTTAATTAAATATTTACAATACAGTATTTCAGAGAATCCCGAAAGGGTAAGTGCACTTACAATTGCAATAATGCTGTTAGTTAATAAAATCGCCGGAATTCCGATAATTAGAAATGAAAACAGTGCTACTAATTGATTTTTGGTTACATAATAGTATTTCTTTTGCGGTATAAATACAAAATTAATATAACAACCAACAACTAGCCAAACTATAACAGTGAAACTTAGTATTATTGCCAAAGGAAAGGCATCTATCATATCTTTACCTCCTAAAAATAAAGTAATCCAATATCCAAAAAGACTGATAAAAACAACAACACTTAACCCAATATAATATTCAATTCGAATTAAATATTTTATAGTTTCTGTTTTTAAGTTGTTGATAATTTTTGGGAAAATAGCCATATTAATGTTTCTTGTGATCATTCTTGGAATAATTATTATTTTATTTGCCAAATCGTACAAAGCAACATCGTGCATACTAAAAAATGTACCAATAATCACAGTTACACTTTCATGTTTAACAATTCCTGTAATATCAGATCCTAAAAACGGAAAAGCATCTGTAAAAAATATTTTTAATTGATTGACTGGTATTAAACTAATCCGGATTTTTTCTTTAAATAATAAATATAAAAATAAACCTATTGAAGGTAAAACAGTAGAAAGTGTTGCTACTATTGCATAAATGTTTATATCATTTGGCGTTTTAATAAATATGAAAATAAATGGAAGAGAAGCTATTCTAAAAAACAATTGATAATAGGTTACAATTGCCATTTTCTGTATTGCTTGATAAAACCAAGCGGGATAAAGAATCTCCGAAATTACTTGTCCAAAAATAATACAAAACAAAAGTTTGTTCGATTGCATAATTGGGACAGCAAATAATAGAATTACAAAAATAACTGATGCTAAAATACTTATTAGTATTTTAGCTGTGAAAATTGCTGAAACTGTTTTTGATTTTACAACTATATCATCTGTGTTTTGAGAGATAATTTTTAGAGATGGAAAATGAAATCCAAACGAGATAAATCCTAAAAAATAATTTACAACAGCGAAAGCAAATACATACGTGCCATAACTTTCGCTACCTAAAACGCGAATAAGGTAGGGGTAAATAAGTATACTAAATGCTGAACTGAAAAGTTGCAAAGCAGTCATGAAAAAATAGTTTTCAACTACTTTATCGTTGTTTTTGTACCCGAATTTTAATTTATCAATTATTGTCATTTTATAAACAAAAAGAAGATTTCTATTTATTACCTAAAACCTCTTTGTAACAATTTACTATTTTATTTCCAACCGATTCGTAACTAAATCTGTTTATAAATCTCGATCTGATAATATCTTTATCGTATTTTTTTAAATTATCAAGCATATAATTTAATTTCTCGAACAAAGCTTCTTCATCTCCAATTTCAATAATAATTCCTTCATTTTCTCCAATATAATCTTCGGCAATACCAACTCGTGTTGATAGTACAGGTTTGCCAAGTGCCAAGCTTTCGGTTATTACAATGCCGGCAGTTTCGTAATTCGAAAAAAGCACCAAGAAATCACTATTGTATATCCATTCAGCGACTTCTCTTGACTCTTTTTCTCCTTTGAAAAATATAAACTTGTCTGTTATACTCAGTTCATTTGAGTATTTTAGAATGTCGTTAAAATTTAGTCCGTCGCCAATTATAATTAATTCAAAATCATCACGGATTTTGGATATCATAGAAATTGTTCGCACTATTCCACGTACATTTTTGGCAACTTCAAGAAAGCATGTTACTAAAATAATACGTTTTTTTGTTCGTTTGTGTAAGTCAAATGTAGTCGTAAATGAAGGATCAATCACATTATCAACAATTCGGTAATTTTTATTTACTAACTTGTGACTTAGCATTGCATTCTTCAACATTTTAGAAACCGGCATTATTGCCGATGCGTTTCGAACAACAATTTTTGTAAAAAGTATCCGAAAAAAACCTTTAAATGCATTACGATCTGGCAAATATCGTGTCCAATGTTCGGTAATTACGTAAGGTATTCCAGTTAATAATTTAATCAAAAGTGCAATTACGCCTGTGCGAGTTAGCACATTTACATGAACTATATCCGGTTTAAAATTCTCTGATTTTAAAGATTTGAAACCAATAAGATAGGCTTTTAGATAATTAATGATTTTAGAGATTTTATAAAAAATACTATTTTTATATACTGGATAATAAACGATAATTTCAGTCAGGTTTTTTGATTTGTTTATAATAATCTCGAAGTTACTAATTTTTTCGTCGGCATGTACATAAATAAGTTTCACATCACAGTACAATGCAACTGCCTCTGCGTGCTTTTGCACAAACAATCCGGCCATTTTGTCGTTGCGATGAGGATACCATGCTGATAAAAAAAGTACTTTCATAACGTTATTAAAATTTCCATGTTAAAAAATCGGGACGATATTTTTTTACCATAAAATATGGTCTGTTTTCTGCTCCAAATCCTTTATAGAATCGGGCAACACCTTCTACTCTTGAGCCTTCAAAATCGAGAAGAGTATTTGTCTGAGCATTTACTCGAACAAGGTAGTCGACTAATGCAAACATGGCTGATGCTTTTTTCCCTTCTTCGTTGGATACTGGTTGAAGATACACCAAGCGCCCTTCAGTGGCTAAAAAACAGCTACTTGCAATTAATTTTCCCTTATTGTTTCGAACTCCAAACACTCTAATTTTTTTATGTATTATGCCTTTTTGTATAATTTCTTGTATAATCTTATCTGGCTTCACCGGTTGAGAATGTTCAGATGCATTTAAAAATTCGAAAAGTTCTTCCAAGTAGCTCAATTCTTCTACCTGAATGTTTAGTTTCAGTGCTTTTTCAATATTACGTTGTGTGTTCTTACTAAAATTTTTATAAATATCAGCATAAGTTTGTTGTAAATCTAAAACATAATTTGGATAAGCAACTGCATTTTCACTAATATTATTTTCATTCAGATTAAACTGATAGCTTTTATAAGGGATTTTGGCTAAAAATAATTCTATAATTTTTTTTGATATTTTTTGTTCGCTAAAAATTCCTAATTGTTGTGTATAAATCGGTTGAACTAAGTAAGGAATATTAAATTTTTTCTTAACAGGTAAAGGCATTATAAATTCATAGTTTTCACTCACAATAGCCTCCCAATCGGGCGAAACTATATCCAAAAACCAACTTTGAGCATAAGGCAAATTACCAATAGAAGCTTCGATTTTTTCATCCCAAAGCTTGTAGTTAATTGCCTTATTATTCAAATGTTGAAGTTTCATTTGTGGCTATACCATCAATTTTTTGTATCGTATGCGTTTTGGACCGTCATCGCCAAGGCGTTTTTTGCGGTTTTCTTCGTATTCGGAATACGAACCTTCGAACACAAATACTTCGGAATTGCCTTCGAATGCAATGATATGTGTACAAATACGGTCGAGGAACCAGCGGTCGTGGCTGATAACCACGGCACATCCGGCAAAGGCTTCGAGACCTTCTTCTAATGCACGAAGTGTGTTCACGTCAATATCGTTGGTTGGCTCATCGAGCAGCAACACGTTGGCTTCCGATTTGAGTGTGAGTGCCAAATGTAGGCGGTTTCGTTCGCCTCCCGAAAGTACGCCACAGAGTTTTTCCTGATCGCCACCGGCAAAGTTAAAGCGCGACAAGTAAGCACGCGCATTTATTTCTTTGCCACCAACGCGTATAAATTCTGTTCCGCCGGAAATTACCTGATAAACTGATTTCTCGGGGTCAATGTCGGCATGGCTTTGGTCTACATAGCCAATTTTTACGGTTTCGCCCACTTCAAAAGTTCCATTGTCAGCAGTTTCCAGTCCCATCATCATGCGGAAGAGCGTGGTTTTTCCGGCACCGTTTGGTCCAATAATTCCTACAATGCCGTTTGGTGGTAACATAAAATTCAGACTATCAAAAAGTAGTTTCTCACCATACGCTTTCGAAACGCCAATGGCTTCCACCACTTTATTTCCCAAACGAGGACCGTTGGGGATAAAAAGTTCGAGTTTTTCTTCTTTTTCGCGTTGGTCTTCGTTTATCAGTTTGTCGTAAGCTTCGAGGCGGGCTTTTCCTTTGGCGTGGCGGGCTTTTGGAGCCATACGTACCCATTCCAATTCGCGTTCTAGCGTTTTGCGGCGTTTACTTGCCGATTTTTCTTCGCTTGCCATGCGGGCAGTTTTTTGTTCGAGCCACGAGGTGTAATTTCCTTTCCAAGGAATGCCTTCGCCACGGTCGAGTTCAAGTATCCATCCCGAAACATTGTCGAGGAAGTAGCGGTCGTGGGTAATGGCAATTACTGTTCCGGCATATTGTTGTAAGTGGTGCTCCAACCATTCCACCGATTCGGCATCCAAGTGGTTGGTAGGCTCATCGAGCAGTAAAATATCCGGATTGCGAAGCAACAACCGACACAAAGCAACACGACGTTTTTCACCTCCCGACAGGTTTTCAATTTTCCAATCTTCGGGCGGACAACGCAATGCATCCATCGCACGTTCCAGCTTATTATCTAAGTTCCACGCATCGGCATGGTCAAGTAATTCCTGCAATTCTCCCTGACGGGCAATGAGTTTATCGAAATCGGCATCTGGCTCTGCAAATTGCTCGTTGATGTGATCGTATTCGGCAATCATATCCACAATTTCCTGCACGCCTTCCTGCACAATTTCTTTTACAGTTTTGGTGGGGTCGAGTTTGGGGTCTTGCTCCAGATAGCCCACCGAATAGCCGGGTGAGAAAACCACTTCGCCATCGAAACTTTTTTCAACTCCGGCAATAATTTTGAGTAAGGTTGATTTACCTGAACCATTTAAACCGATAATCCCGATTTTAGCACCGTAGAAAAACGAAAGATAAATGTTGTTTAATACTTTTTTTTGTGGTGGATAGGTTTTGCTTACACCTACCATCGAGAATATCACTTTTTTATCGTCAGCCATTTTTAAAGTTAGAAATTTGAAAAAGAAAAATTGAGTTATTAAATTCTGAAACAGATACAAAGATACAATTTTTTTTCTTTTTCAAGGCATACATCAACTGTCAATGCCTGAAATACGTTGCCCACTTTTTTGGTAATCTTGTTACTTAAAAGTGGTCAACGTATTTCAGGCATTGACAGCTTTATTGGCAAATTAAACCTCAATCGACTGAATTTCAACCAATAACTCGTCTTTCATAACGGATTGTCCGGGTTGCACTTTAATCTTACGGATAACACCATTGCAATTGGCTGTAATTTCATTCTGCATTTTCATGGCTTCGAGTGTGAGTATAGGCTCGCCGGCATTTACCAAATCGCCCTCCGAAAGGAAGAGTTCCACAATTTTGCCCGGCATTGGCGCACTGATATTGTTTTCGTCAATCTTATTGGCATCGCTGTTAATCATACCACGCCTGACGTACGAAAAAATAGATTCGATACTGTATTTGTATTCCACGCCATTGACTTTTACAACGGCTTTGTTTTGGTCGCGCGACACCAGTTCGCAATGAAAGCGTTTACCTTTCCACTCAAACGTGTAGTGAAAATCTTCTTGTTCTACAAAGTCAATATCCAATTCGATACCATCAATTGCCGGTTTCGACTCTTTTGGAATAAACAATTTATGACGTTTACCGTTATCGCGTACGGCAATAAATAAGCGTGAAGCGTCGCGGTTATAAATATATGAAGTTCCCATTTTTGACCTCTCCCTGACCCTCTCCGAAGGAGAGGTAATGTGGTTTTAATTAAGTTTAAATAAATTTTGAAGTACCCCCTTACTCCCCCAAATGGGGAGTAAGGGGGGTAATATTAATAATTCAATCGCTTATTGAGCACCCACACATTTAGGCGGTCGCTTTTGTACGAAGGAATATCCGACGATAATTGTAGGAATTCCTGCGCATACATAATGGTAGCTGCCAATGCGCCAATCATTTCTTCATCTTCGTCTTCGAGCATTTCGGGTGAAAAAACCGAATCGACCCAACGCGTGGTATAACTCGCATCTACAAAGGCAGAATGTTGCAACACAGCACGACAGAAAGGTACGGTAGTTTTTAATCCGTTCATAATAAAGCTATTGAGTACAACAAGTGTTTTATCTATGCAATCCTGTCGGTTGTTGCCGCTCACTATTATTTTTGCCACCATCGAATCGAAATAAGGAGTTACCACCGAACCACTTTCAACACCTGTTTCGATACGAATATGCTCTGCTTCGGGGAATTTTATCAAATCGATTAAACCTGTTTGCGGACTGAAACGGTTTTGCGGGTCTTCGGTATTTACACGAATTTCAATAGCCCAACCGTTAATTTTTATATCTTCCTGTTTTAAAGTCAATTCTTCGCCAAGCGCCACACGTATTTGCCAATCCACTAGATCAACTCCTGTAACCTGCTCCGTTACAGGATGTTCTACCTGAATTCGGGTATTCATTTCCATAAAGTAATACGAACCATCTTCGTCCATAATAAACTCGATGGTACCTGCAGAATAATAACCGATAGCTTTGGCAAAACGTACCGCCATATCGCCCATTTCCTGACGCATAAGTGGCGTTATACTGGCCGAAGGGGCTTCTTCCACTATTTTTTGGTGTTTGCGTTGCAACGAACATTCACGTTCGCCAAGGTGCACCACATTACCGTGTTTATCGCCCATAATCTGAAACTCAAGGTGCTTCGGATTTTGCAAGTACTTTTCGATAAACATATCGCCATTACCGAAAGCAGCCAATGCCTCGTCGGATGCCGATTTAAAATTACGCTCGATGGTTTCGGGTTTTTCAACAATACGCATACCACGTCCGCCACCACCGGCCGAAGCTTTCAGAATAACTGGATAGCCGATTTTATCAGCAAATTCTTTGGCCGATTGGGCATCGCGCACCGGACCATCGCTACCGGGCACCAATGGCAAACCTACTTCGATAGCCATGCTTTTTGCTACAGTTTTGAGCCCCATTTCGTGTATCAACTTTGGCGAAGGACCAATAAAATTCAAACCATTATCCACACAAAGTTGTGCAAATTCGGGATTTTCGGATAAAAAACCATAACCCGGGTGTATCAGGTCAATATTGTTTTCGAGCGCCAACTGCACAATGCGTTGTGGGTCAAGGAAAATGGTTTTTTCGTAACTACTATCTCTTGTTGGAATAATTTCGTCGGCATAGCGCAGGTACATGGCCTCGGGCTCACGGTCGCTCTTAAAAACAACCGCCACCATGCCTAATTTGTGAGCCGCCCGTATAATACGAATGGCTATTTCGCTCCTATTAGCTATTAAAAGTCTTTTTTTCATGTGTTTATAATTAGCCCCCTAACCCCCGAAGGGGGGAATAGTGAGTGGTAACTTTACAAAGGTATACTTCCGTGTTTACGAGCTGGTTTATTATTTTGTTTGTTGGATAAAATTTCGAAGGCAGTAATCAGAATCTCACGCGATTTGGAAGGTAAAATTACTTCGTCGACCAATCCGAGTTCTTCCGCTTTGTAAGGATTTGCCACCTCTTCTTTATACTTATCAGTTAGTATTTTTTCCATTTCGGCCTTGTTCTCCGCTTTGGCCAATTCGTGTTTGTTTACAATTTTAATAGCACCGGCAGGTCCCATTACCGCAATTTCGGCAGTAGGCCACGCAAAATTAAAGTCGCCGCCTGTATTTTTACTACTCATTACAATATAGGCTCCGCCATAAGCTTTGCGGGTTATAATGGTGATTTTTGGCACCGTAGCTTCGCAAAAAGCATAGAGTAATTTAGCGCCATTGCGAATAATACCATTATGCTCCTGCTCAATGCCCGGTAAAAATCCGGGTACATCCTCCAAAATCAACAAAGGGATATTAAAGGCATCGCAAAAGCGCACAAAACGCGCTCCTTTAACACTAGCATTAATATCGAGCGTTCCGGCCATTACCTTGGGCTGATTGGCCACTATACCTATGGTTTTCCCATTCAGGCGGGCAAAACCAACCAATATGTTTTGAGCGTATTTTTCGTGTACTTCAAAGAAAGTGTCTTTATCCACCAAAATATTGATAATCTCTTTCATGTCGTACGGACGATTTGGATCATCGGGGATAATTTTATTCAGATATTCCTGACGCGAGCTGTTTACTTTTACGACATGCGATACAGGCAAAGTATCGTAGTTATTCGAAGGAATATAGGATAACAACTTACGAATAAGCAGGAGCGTATGTTCCTCGTCGTCGGACACAAAATGCGATACACCACTTTTTTGAGCATGTACGTTGCCGCCACCAAGGCCTTCCATATCAATTTCTTCGTTCAGCACTTCGCGCACCACATCGGGTCCGGTTACAAACATATAGGATGTTTGGTTGGTCATAAAAATAAAATCGGTAAGAGCCGGCGAATACACTGCACCTCCGGCAGCAGGTCCTAAGATAGCCGAAATCTGCGGAATAATACCCGACGAGCTCACATTATTGCGGAAAATTGTGGCATAAGTCGAAAGACTTTTCACACCTTCCTGAATACGCGCACCACCCGAATCCATCAACCCTACTATAGGAGCACCAAGTTTGAGCGCCATTTCCTGTACTTTTGCAATTTTCATACCGTGAGCATAGCCCAGTGAACCACCCAAAACAGTAAAATCCTGCGCATACGCAAAAACACTCCGACCCTGTACCAAACCACGACCTACAACCACACCATCACCAAAATTGGTAATGCGGCTGCTTGTCGGATGTTGAGCGGGCGATACGAAGGTATCGAGTTCAAAAAAAGTGCCTTCGTCAAAAAGGATGTTAATACGTTCGCGGGCAGTAAGTTTACCCTTTAAATGCTGTTTGTGTGCAGCATTATATTCCATTTCCTGCAAGGCTTTCAGCCGTTGCTCAAATACTTTGTTTTTATTCATTATTCGTGTGTAAAATGAAACTTTCCTTTTTTTAACAAAAAAATATTAAAAACATTCGATAGATTTCAACTGAATTGATTTAATTTCAACTCTATTTATTGCACAAAAATAATCAAAAGGTGCAATAACAACAAATTTGAACTTAATTTTTTAATAATGGTTAATAGAAAAAAATAAAGAATGTCCATAAAATTAGTCAAATCAAAATATTATACCCTGCTCTTAACAAAAATTCTCAACCTTATTCGTATCGAATAATTTTGGCAGGTGAGATTTTCGAAATAAGGTACGAGGGGACAATCATCATTAAAACAGAAGCTACAAATGTTCCTGCGTTGAGTAATAACAAATACGACCATGTAAAAACGATAGGTATATAAGATACATAATAAGCTTCGGGGTCGAGTGGCAAAATGTGGGTAAAATATTGCAATGCACACAACGAAAGACCAATTAAATTGCCCCAAAACATGCCTTTACCGATTAGAAATACCGCAAAATACAAAAACACTTTGCGAACCGACCAGTTGGTAGCTCCAACCGATTTAAGTATGCCTATCATATTCGTGCGCTCCAAAATAAGGATTAGCAAGCCCGAAATCATATTAAAACCGGCTACGGCAAGCATAAGCGACAAGATGACCCACACATTCATATCGAGCAAATCGAGCCATCCAAAGAGTTGCGGACTCAATTCTTTGATGGTCTGCACATAATACTTCTGACTATCATTAGTCTTAGCACTTTGTTGGGCAATGACATTGATTGTATCGGCAATAACTTCCATATTCTCAAAATTGGAAATCAGCACTTCGTATCCGCTGTACTGATTACTCTCCCACCCACTCAGTCGTTGAATATGCCGCACATCGGTAATTATAAACAACTTATCATATTCAACAAAATTGGTTGCATAAATACCCCGGATTATAAACTTTCGGGCTTTTACCTGATCTTTTATAAAATAGGTATAAAAACTATCACCCACTTTGAGGCGCAGCATGTCGGCAATATGTTTGGAAATAACAATATCGTTGCGAAGCGAATCAGTCAATTGCAGCGTGTCGCCCGCCACTAAATGACTTTTAAAGAACGCCCAATTAAAATTCCGGTCAATGCCTTTCAGCACAATTCCCTGAAATTCGTCGGTGGTTTTAATTATGCCCAGCTTGGTAGCATACAGTTGTACCGACTGCACACCATCAACATGCTTTAGTTCATCTGAAAATTGCTTGTCGTAGGTAACCGTATTAGTTTCGAAAGTGTTGTTATTGTCGTAATTACTTACCCGAATATGGCCACCAAAACCCACCACCTTATTTCGAATTTCCTGCTTAAAACCAATAACCACACCCACCGAAATAATCATCACTGCCATTCCCAAAGCAATGGCAACAATAGCTATACGCACAGCAGGACGGGAAACATTTTTCCTGCCATGCTGAAAATAAATTCGTTTAGCTATGAAATATTCAATCATTTCTTTCTTCCCGGATACACTTCCAACGCTTTTTGAAGAACTATCAATGCATGCTTAAGGTCATCTTTATCCAGCACATAGGCTATACGCACTTCGTCTTTTCCCATGCCATCGATGGTATAAAAACCTGAAGCCGGCGCCATCATTACAGTGTGCCCTTCGTACTCAAAATCGGACAAGAGCCATGCGCAGAACACATCGGCATCGTCGATTGGCAGACGCGCAACCGTATAAAATGCTCCCATAGGTATTGGCGAATACACACCCTGAATGCGGTTAAGTCCATCAATCAGGAACTTACGACGCTCCACATATTCGTTGTAGGTGTCTAACATGTAATCTTTCGACGCATCCATGGCCGCCTCGGAAGCAATTTGCCCCAACAGTGGCGGACTTAAACGTGCCTGACAGAATTTGATTACGTTTTTCTTAACATCTTTATTTTTGGTTACAATGGCACCAATACGCACACCTGTCATGCTGTAACGTTTCGAAACCGAATCAATCAATACCACATTTTCTTCAATGCCATCTAAATGGAAAGCCGAAATATAAGGTGCTCCGGTGTAACAGAATTCACGATACACTTCGTCGGAAAACAAATACAAATCGTATTTTTTAACCAAATCGCGGATTTTATTCATTTCGGCACGGGTATAAAGATAACCGGTTGGGTTATTCGGATTACAAATCAGAATTCCCTTTGTTTTTGGCGTAATCATTTCTTCGAAACGGTCGACATGCGGCAGCGCAAATCCCTCTTCGATTGTCGAAACCACCGGTTTAACAACAGCACCCGCTGCAATGGCAAAAGCCGTATAGTTGGCATAAGCCGGTTCGGGTACAATAATCTCATCACCCGGATCGAGGCAACTCATAAAGGCAAAGTTTACAGCCTCCGAACCTCCTGTAGTGATAATAATATCTTGCTCGGTAACATCGATATTGAAGGTATGGTAGTAAGCTGCCAATTTGGTTTTAAGGCTTTTAATACCATCACTGGGGCTGTATTCGAGAACAGTGCGGTCGATATTGCGAATGGCATCCAATGCCTCCTGAGGCGTTTTCAAGTCGGGCTGACCAATATTGAGATGGTAAACTTTAATTCCGCGGGCTTTTGCTTTGTCAGATAGCGGTACTAATTTACGAATGGGCGATTCGGGCATTGCCTGTCCGCGCTGCGATGGTTGTGGCATTCTGTAATGTATTTTTTCTGTTTTTGACACCAAATAATAATAGTCTGATACTTAATTTGCTTTTCAACTATTAAAACGGTGCGCAAAAGTAATGAAATTTAACCAAATTATAAAGTGTAGCGTTATAAAAAAAGCATATAAACAGAAAGAGGGCATCTTTTCAGACACCCTCTTTGAACATAAAATATATTGTTTTGCGTTTTTCGATACCGATAATTTCCAATCAAAGTGCTATTCGAACTTGTTGTAACAAGTTAAGGTTATTCACCTACCTGTTTCTGCTTGTGCTTCACCGCTTTGCAATTTCTTTTCCGTAGTTGTTACGTTCGGTACTCAATTTCGCATGTTGGGTACTGCGGCTTGCAGCCAAATCATTCTCCAATTCACATTTATACTTCAACACATTCGGACTATTACATACAGTTTATTATTTCAAAACCACATCTTTCAGTTCCGTTTGCCGATTGGTTAATTTTTAAGCTGATTCCTCAACTTTGTTTTACACCTTTCTATTGTAGCTCGCAATTCTTGTCTCATACCCTTTTGACAGGTATTTCGATTAGTTTCGCTGTGCTTTTCGAATTTGAATTTACCGTCGTATTATTGTTTTTGGTGCTACTATACATTGATTTACCAATGTTAGATATAGTTCTATGTACGCTATTTCTA
>DYSC01000012.1:0-1985 GCA_020726365.1 Porphyromonas sp. | reverse complement strand
TATATTTAGTAAAATATTTTATTCATCTGTATTTACCATCCAAATTGAAAAAACATTGATGTATTCCCAAAACGAACGTATCAAATTTTCGGGCAATCCTGTTTCTAACAAAGCCTGACGGTAACATTCGAGCCAGATACGTCGACCCTGAGCAGTAATTGTTTGAGAAAGCCCCTGTCGGGCAATGTTACAGGAGGTCGTTCGCCAAAAGAATATTCATTTATTTTGAGTTCCATATCAGTGTTTTTTTTGTTTTTGTAAAATAAATACAAAGCTATTTCAATTCAAAAAACAAAAAAACACGGTTTATGTTTAAGCAGAAATTAATTGCGTTTATCAACGCCCCACATCAGCTTATTTTTCAGATTATCGAAAAAAGTGTGATTGGGTTGTTTCAGCACTTTTATGGTAAAATCGGCTTTACTAATTCGTAAGCGGGTACTTTCGTTCAAAATGGTAGTGCGCCCATCCATAGCTAACTGATAACATTTAGTTCGGCTTTTCACTTCGAGATCAATAATCCATTTATCGGGCACAATCAGCGGACGCACGTTTAAACTGTGTGAAGCTACAGGCGAAAGAATAAAATTGCCGGCTTGAGGCACAACAATAGGACCGCCCACACTCATGGAATAAGCAGTGGAGCCTGTAGGGGTTGAAACCAACAAACCATCGGCCTGGTAGGTATGAACAGGTTCACCGTTGAGCGTGGTGTGTATGCTTAACATCGACGAGCTGTCCTGCTTGAGAATCGACATTTCGTTGAGCGAATAAGGATATTCAAATTGCGTTCCGTCGGAGCTCCGAACTGTAAGTAAAGTGCGTTCTTCGATAATTAACTCACCTGCTAAAAGTGATTGAACAGCTTCGAGCATATTTTCGGCAGATACGTCAGCCAAAAAGCCAAGACGACCAATATTTATTCCCAAAATAGGAATATTCTTAGTCCCTATGTGAGCAGCCGTATTCAAAAATGTACCATCGCCACCAATGCTCAGTGCATAATCGCAGCTAAAATCGTCGTCAGAAATAGCTTCGATTGTATCCAAATCGCAAACCTGATGTTGGCTTACAAAATTGTACAAATCGCTATCGAGCATCACTCCTACCTTCTGCTCTTTCAAAAAATCAAACAAAACTTTTAAATAAGTAATGGTTAAATCACTATACGTATTTCCGAAAATGGCAAATTTCATTTGGGTAGAATTAATTAAAAAACTTATGCAAAGGAACAAAATGATATTCAAATTCACAAATTTATATTTTGTTGAAAATTTAAAGAGCATTATTCCATAAAATTATTGTAATTTTACAACCCAAAATTTTAAAATACTCACACTATGATTTTTAACATTTCGTGGCTCGAATGGCTTGGATACCTAAGCTCAGTAATTGTGGCTATTTCATTAACCATGAGTTCAATAATTAAACTTCGCTGGTTAAATCTGATTGGTGGAATTACCTTTGCTATTTATGGCTTTCTGATTGGTTCGCTACCGGTTGGCTTTTTGAATTCGTTTATTGTAGGTATTAATTCTTATTATCTTATAAAAATATACGCCAAAAAAGAAGCTTTTAAACTGCTTAAAGTAAATATTTTGGATAGCTATCTGAATTACTATCTCGACTATAATAAATCCGAAATCAAGCATTTTTTTCCCGGCTTTATTTTAGTCAATTTATCCAAAAACAAAGAAAACACATTAATTTTCAATTTGTTGCATGACGATGCTGTGGCTGGTGTTTTTATCGGAATAAAAAACCAAAACACATTGAATGTTGTGCTCGATTATGTAAGTGCACCTTTTCGCGATTTTAAACCTGGTGAATTTTTGTACCAACACAATAAAGCTCTTTTTGCTGAGCATGAAATTAATAAAATTGAAGTTACAACAGATAATATACATCATATTAATTATTTAATAAAAATGAATTTTAAGTTGGAACAAAATGGTATATATAGTTTATCGATAATATAATTTTTT
>DYSC01000243.1 GCA_020726365.1 Porphyromonas sp. | reverse complement strand
GGAGAGACTACTCAAAGTATTGAGGTTAAGGTTAATCCTTACAATAATGCTCCAACAGATATAACATTAAGCAATTATAGTGTATCTGAAAATGATAGTGGAGTAGTTATAGGAAAAGTTACAACAACGGATAGTGATGCAAACGAGAGTTTTACTTATACGGTGAGTGATAGTAGATTTGAAGTTGTTGATGGAAATCTTAAACTTAAAGATGGCGTGAGTTTGGATTATGAGAATGCATCAAATGTCCCTGTCAATGTTACCGTAAAAGATAGTGCGAATAATAGTTATTCAAAAGAGCTTAATATAGTTGTTAGTGATGTCAATGAGAATGGTGGAAATACCACACCACGAACAGGTTATACCACTACTGATTTTGGTGGTGATGATGTGGCTACTAGTTTACAACTTGATGCAATTGGAAATATTTATCTTGGTGGAAAGAGTGATGTTAACGGGGATAATGATTTCGCTCTTGCAAAATACACTTCAAATGGTGAGCTTGATACATCTTTTGGTGGTGGTGATGGTATTCTAACTACCGATTTGGGTCGTTATGATGTAGCTAAAAGTTTACAACTTGATGGAAATGGAAATATCTATCTTGGTGGTTATGGTGCTGGTAATTTTGCACTTGCTAAATATACACCAAATGGAGAACTTGATACCTCTTTTGGTGGAGGGGATGGTATGGTAACTACTGATTTTAATAGTGATTATAGCGATTTCGCCATGAGTTTACAACTTGATGCAATTGGAAATATCTATCTTGGTGGTTATAGTTATATTAACGGTGATTATGATTTCTCACTTGCTAAATATAGTTCAAATGGAAAACTAGATACATCTTTTGGTGGAGGGGATGGTATGGTAACTACTGATTTGTTTGGTGGTAATGATTTCGCCAATAGTTTACAACTTGATGGAAGTGGAAATATTTATCTAGGTGGAAGTAATAATGTTAACAGTAATTATGATTTCTCACTTGCTAAATATACACCAAATGGAGAACTTGATACCTCTTTTGGTGGAGGGGATGGTATGATTAGTACTGATTTTGGTAATGATGATTTCGCTAAAAGTTTACAACTTGATGGAAATGGAAATATCTATCTTGCTGGATTTAATAATGATTTTGCACTTGCTAAATACAGTTCAAATGGAGAACTTGATACATCTTTTGGTGGTGATGGTATGATTACTACTGATTTTAGTGGTTTTGATAAAGTTTATAGTTTAGCGCTTGATGGAAGCGGAAATATTTATCTTGGTGGTCAAGTTAATGATAATTTTGCACTTTCTAAATATACTCCAAATGGAGAACTTGATACCTCTTTTGGAGGTGGTGATGGTATGATTACTACTGATTTTGGAGATAGGGATGAGGCTTTTAGTTTACAACTTGATGCAAGTAGAAATATCTATCTTGGTGGAGATGGGGGTGATTTCGCATTAGCAAAATACACACCAAATGGAGAACTTGATACTTCGTTTGGAGATTTAGTTCAACCT
>DYSC01000242.1 GCA_020726365.1 Porphyromonas sp. | reverse complement strand
GGAAGCCTACCATGCACAGCGCAACGATGACCGCAGCGAATTTCAGCGCGACTACGACCGACTGATTTTTTCGGCTCCTTTCCGCCGTATGCAAAATAAAACGCAGGTTTTTCCACTACCTGGCAGTGTGTTTGTGCATAACCGACTTACACATAGCTTGGAAGTGGCTTGCGTTGGTCGTTCGTTGGGTAACTCGGTGGCACAAAAGCTCCAACACAATCATCCAGAAAATCCTTACTTGGGCGAAATTGGCTCTATTGTTTCCGCTGCTTGTTTGGCACACGATATGGGCAATCCTCCTTTCGGACATTCGGGTGAAAAGGCTATTGCTACTTATTTTTCGGAAGGAAACGGTCGCATTCTCGAAACAGAAATGACTGCCGAGCAGTGGAAAGACCTGATTTGCTTCGAAGGAAATGCCAACACATTCCGACTGCTTACGCACCAGTTTAACGGCAGGCGCGAAGGTGGTTTTGTGCTCACATACAGCACATTGGCTTCGGTAATTAAATATCCATATTCTTCTATTTTTTCGGATATTAAAAAGCAAAAGTTTGGTTTTTTCGATGCCGAAAAATACGATTTCGAGAAAATTGTCGCCGAATTGGGCATCGTTCGTAGTGCCGAAAATCCAAACCGATATGCTCGTCACCCACTTGTTTATTTGGTTGAAGCTGCCGATGATATTTGCTACCAGATAATGGATATTGAGGATGCTCACAAATTGCGTATTCTGTCGACCGACGAAACCATCAACCTGTTTATGGGCTTTTTCGACGAAGAACGCCGCAAACGCCGCCGCAAAACCATGTTGCTCGTAAGCGATAAAAATGAACAAATTGCTTACCTGCGTTCGTCTGTAATTGGCTTATTGATAGAGCAATGCGCCGAAGTTTTTGTAGCCAACGAAGCCGCTATTCTCGAAGGAAAATTCAACTCCACGCTGATAAAAATTTTACCCGAAATAAGCGTAAATGCTTATAAAACTTGTTCCGAAACGGCTTTCCGACGCATTTACCGTGCACCCGTTGTGCTCGATGTGGAGCTGGCAGGTTATAAAATTATCAGCACCTTGTTGGAACATTTTATCGAAGCTGTACTACATCCCGAAAAAGCCTATTCCAAACAATTGCTCTACAGTATTCCCGAACAGTTCGAAACTGAAAGCACCGACAATTATCACAAAATAATGGCCGTGCTCGATTACATTTCGGGCATGACGGATGTGTTTGCGCTCGATTTGTACCGAAAAATTACAGGGATTAATATTCCGGGAGTGTGATTTTTAAAGACGACGGACAACAGACAACGGATGTGGCAAGCGGTAAGTAGTAAATGGCAAGAACTTATTTTCCAACATCTAACTTTAAATTTTAAAAATCATGAGTGTATTAAAAGAATTCAAAGACTTCGCAATGCGGGGCAATGTAATCGACCTTGCAGTCGGTGTAATTATTGGTGGTGTATTTGGCAAAATTGTGGCTTCGCTCGTAGCCGATGTTATTATGCCGCCAATTGGACTTTTGGT
>DYSC01000083.1 GCA_020726365.1 Porphyromonas sp. | reverse complement strand
AATGAAACGTACAATTTCACAATATATTGTTTTTGCTACATTACTGATTAGTTTTGTTGCAGGTATTTTGTTTGAAATTCTGTATCACCAATCCGGTGAAAAACCATTAAACATTGACACATTCAGAAACCAGTTATCCGAAAAACAGACCGCTGCCGAACAAAACCTGAATCGGCTTAAAGAAAAGCTAAACACGCAAGCAATTGATTCGATTTGCAACGAAAAATTTATCGACAGCGACATTAGTTATTACCTTATAAATAAGAATAATGAACTTTTATATTGGTCGGAAAATTATACCGATATTGCCAATATACCTTTAAAAAATGAAGGTAAATGGACGTACTTTATTTCGTCGAATGCCCATTGCATAAGTACTTTCACAAAAACCAAACAAGGTATTTTGACTAGTGTCATTCGTTTAAAATACAATTATCCGATTGTAAACAACCAACTTGTAAATAATTTTGCTGAAGACTTCGATTTAGACCAAGGTATTGAAATTGAAAATGGAGAAAAAACGGATCAATGGGCTTTTGTCGACAAAAAAGGCAATTATCTTTTCTCATTTAAACTCCCGACTCAGGAAATTTTAAATCAAAATTATGGCATAGCCGGATTTGTATTTCAATTTATATGCCTGATTTATATTCTTGTCATTTTAGCCCAATTTAAACAATTTTTCAAAATAAAAGAACTGATTTTCAGTTACTATATGGTCGCATTAGTACTGTTATCTACCGTTGTTGTGGCAAGTTTGTACTTCAAATTTCCACATTTGCTATATTACGAGGTACTCTCATCTGCATTCGATTATTCAGCGGGATTCCTGCTGGCTTCCATCATTCACCTTACTATACTTACAGCATTTGTTTTTGTAAGTATATATGTCTTTTTTCTGCATGTCAATATTAATTTCAATTATAAAAAATTAAAGTCAATTGCGTTGCAAGTTATTGCAGCCGTATTTTTCATTCTTATTTTCTTTATTCTCAAAGGATTGGTACTTCACTCAGGTATGCCAATAAATATACTTTCGTTGCACGATTTAGACAAAGGAGTTATTTGGCTGCACTTTTTAATGTTGCTGTGGGGAATCTCTTTTGCCCTCCTGTTTTTCAAAAGTCACAATTATAGCCTGAAAGCGATAGGACCACGAAAAATGATTCGGACAGACATTTTTATTCTGATAGTCATCGCCATTTTCGTTTACATTACCGACAATAATGATACTAACCGCATTTTGCTTTTTCTGCTCTTTTTGTATTCCGGATTTTACATTCCTTATTTTATTACGCGGAATAAAAATTATTATGTTTTAGGTGCAGTTTGGATTTTGTTTTTTACAGTATTTTTAGTCGAAAACTCGGCTATGCTTACCAAAAAGAAAACAGAAAGCAAATATAAAGTATTAGCCGAAAACATATCTATTAATGGAAATTCGGAAAACGACAAAGTAACAGAAATACTACTTGAGGAGCTCTCTAACGAAATTTCGAATAACTCGCAAATACCGAAACTTGCCGAAATTGCCAATTCGTACGATAGCATAAGCGACTATTTAACAGAGAATTACCTGCAAGGCTATTGGAATAAATTCAACAGCCAATTAACAGTTACAAGAAAAAATTCAGCACTTTACGGACAAAACAAAAACTTACTCGAAAGTACAGGAATTCCCATCGGTAAAACGAATTTTCAGGCATTAACGTCTACATTTTTTGACGTTAGTTATATGGGTGAATTCTTGTTTGTTACTACACAAGGAGAAGAACTCAGCTTATTTATAACACTTACTCCGCGCAAAAACTTTAAAAGTTATAGCTTCCCAAAATTTCTGATTTCATCTGAATCGGACATACAATTGCGATTGAAAATTGCTGTAGCCCGCTACCACAAAGGCTCACTTGTGTATAGTTCCGAAAACTATAAATTTCCGGAAGAAAGTACTTTTTTACCCCAAAGAGAAAATCTGTTTTATAAATATACAGTTGCTAAAAAAACGTACTACGTTTACCAACCTGATACGGATAATTATGTTGTAATTACGGAGTTAAATCAGTATCATTTTCTTAATTATTTAATTTATTTTGCTTATATACTGCTTTTTAATGTTACAATTGGTTTCCTGTTTATATGGAATATTAACCGCAGACGTCAAACGACAACATTACCATCTTCAAGCTTAAGTTCCAAATATCAATTTGCTTTTGTTCTGTTGCTTTTAGTCAGTTTTATAGGCATTTTTTATGTTTCGGTTACATTTATTACGTCAAAATACAAGGAGCAACAAATTGCCGAAATCAATAAAAAGAAAAGTTATATACAAAATGCACTTCAGGAAAAATATTACTGGACACAAGATATTTCTGCAGTAAATTCGCAGGAACTGAATTTTGATCTACAGGAGCTTTCGTACATTTACCAAACCGACATTAATGTTTACGACAATTATGGTCGTCTGGCTGGTAGTTCGCAACCAATAATTTACAACAAAAAACTGATTGGCAGACAAATAGCTCCTCAACCTTATTTTGGTAAAAATCCGAACCTAAATCAGGAAGAATATATTGGTGAATTGCGATTTATGACCGGATATACCGATTTTTACAATGGTGATTTTTTACAAATTGGCTACATTGCTATTCCGCTATATGTGAGTAACGAAGATATTCGTAATGAGATTGAAGATTTTCTGGGAGTAGTGGTTAATATTTATTTGATAATTGCTTTGTTGTCGGTTTTGCTCAGTTTTATTATTGGCAAACAACTTTCGGCACCTCTTAAAATGATAGAGAACAAGCTGAAAAAAATGCGTTTTGGCCAACGAAACGAGAAAATTGATTACAACGAAAATGATGAAATTGGCCAACTTGTAAAACAATACAATAAAACCATCGAGGAGCTGGAACATAGTGCACGCTTGTTAGCTAAAACCGAGCGAGAATCGGCATGGCGAACAATGGCACGACAGATTGCACACGAAATTAACAATCCGCTCACACCTATGAAACTGACCTTGCAACAACTGCAACGCACTAAAAATATGAACGATGAACGATTTGATGATTATTTTGCAAAATCGACCGAAACGCTGGTGGAGCAAATCGACAATCTATCGCGCATTGCTGGCACTTTTTCAAATTTTGCACGTATGCCCGAAGCACGTTTTGAGCGAATGGATATTGCTGCCCGTTTACACTCAACCGTGTTGCTTTTTGTGGCAAACAACGAGGATGTTGAGTTGAGTTACAATGGAAAAACCGAAAATGTATTTGTGCTTGCCGACCCCGAACAAATGTTGCAGGTGTTTAACAACTTGCTTAAAAATGCCATTCAGGCAATACCTACTGACCGCAAAGGAAATATTCTTGTTACATTAAAAACCGAACACAATGAGGTAATAATTACCATTGCCGACAATGGAATTGGCATTCCTGCCGAATTGCAGGATAAAGTATTTATACCTAATTTCACCACAAAATCTACCGGCATGGGATTAGGGCTTTCCATTACCAAAAATATTGTGGAAATGGCAGGCGGAACCATCTCATTTAGCACCAACAAAAACGAAGGTTCTACATTTTCCGTTGCGTTTAATGTGGAGAAATAATTTGACAATAAACAAATGTTTATTATCTTTGTAGCTCAATTTTTTTATGTTAATAAAAAACATTTGAATAAAAATGAACGAATACGTATCAAAGGAAAGGCGAAGACTTGAGAAGGAGTTGCTAATGTATTTGCGTAAATACAGGTTTTATTCAGCAAGATTCAAACGAATTGATGATTTAAACGAAATCATTCATCAGATTGTAAACGAATTAAAAAAGGATGTATAACATCAGTTTCATCTCAAGCTATGTTAGATAATAAAAAAAAGAAAATGACAACAAAAGAAAAATTTGAACAACTCAAAGAACAGGAACTTAGTGCAAAGTCTAATAAAGAAATAGCAAACATTCAATTGGAGTTTGAACGTTTGGCAACATTAGACCCCGATGGATTTGAAGATGCGTTTATCGAAAGCGCGAAACAAACACTCAGTGCAGTAAAGCATCTAAAAATTAAAGAGCAAATAAAAGAAATGCAAGAGATTGTATCCATGTCGTTTATTGCAAAAACTTATTTTAGCAAAACAAAAAGCTGGATGAGCCAACGAATTAACGAATTGAATGTGAACGGAAAGCCGGCACGTTTTACCAATGAGGAAATTAACACTCTCAATGAAGCATTTAAAGATATTTCCAAAAAAGTCGGTTCTTTCCGTATATCTTATTAAATTAAACACAAAACCACCGTTATCAGTATTTTAATTCCCTCAAAAATAAACGGACTTACTCTGAATGAAAGAGTTAGTCCGTTTATCGTTTTCTTAACTAATAACTGGAGTTATTTTGCAAAACTAAGTTTACTAAGCAATCGTATATCAGCAGTGTTGCTGTAGTCGTATTGATAAAGACCGTCTTCGGCAATCATCATTAGTGTATTATTGAATGGAATTAAATCGAAACCATCCATTCCTTTTACGTGCTTTATCATATTTTTATCCAACACTCTTGGATTGTCGGTAATTTGAAAAATCTTTAAACCGTCATCACACACAAAAAGTTTATTGGCATCGATGCCTAAGCCTTTGGGGCTAACCATATCATAAGACACAACATACTGAGGGGCTTTTACATTTTCGACATTTACGATTATTAATTCGTTCGTATTTTGTCCGCAAGTATTTCCCGAGCGAACAGTTATATATGCTAAATCGTTGTCGACAACCACTGGGTCACAGCCAAATGCATGAGTTATACTCGATTGATATTCAGGTTTTAGCGGATCTTTTACCGAAAAAATTATCATTCCTGTGGGCGTACCCATAAACATATTATCCTCGTAATTAAAAATAGTTTCAACATCCCAGCCAATATACATACTTTCGCCTTTTTTCACAGGTTGTGAGCCACTAAGGTCAAAAATCGACATATAATTATTCAACACCACATAAAGTTTATTATCGTATAAGCTAAATCGCGACATAGAGCCATTTACGCCAGTGTTTTTAGCAGTCGGATTCGCAGCCATATCCAGTGACTCCATTGTACCGAACACAAAGTTGTCGCCATCACCCCAGCCCCACCAAGAGCCACGATAATCTTTCATGTCTTCGGTTCGTTCCACAACGCTCCAGCCCACCACTATGCCATCGCCTTTGGTTTCGATGGTTTTGAAATAATCGTAACCAAAGTTATTTGTCATAATAGGCAGTGCTGTTGGAAAAATATCATTTAACCTACCTTCGAGTTTGGGTGCAGCAGGATTTGCAACATCGAACCAAACCAAATCGACAAACGAATCGGCATAAAGCAGGTTGTCGCGAATTGATAAATCAGCATTGCCAAGCACTTCGATAAAACCGATATTTTGCGGACTCGAAGGATTGCGATTGTCAATAATATGAATGCCTTTTTGAGGTTCAGATATATATAAATAACCCTCGTAAAAGCAGATTTTACCCAACGTTACAATTTCTTCTGCTTTTGTATTTACCTTTACCGAAGCACGAAACTCATCCTTAGTCATAAATACCGGCTCGTTTATTTTGTAGGTAATCTTCTCGGTAACACCACTTTCGCACGAAGCGAATATTATTGCTACAAGAGCAAACAATAAACCATTTAACTGTTTCATAATTATAATATGATTTTAATATTAATATTTTTCAATATTCCCCATTTTACCAATAAAGAGAATAACTCCTGTACTTTTTTCGCGAATAGCAAAAACAAAAGGTCTATCCACACTTACTTCGGGCATAATTGGCATCGATGTTTCTTTTATTTCAATTACAGTAACAGCCGCAGCCTCTGTTCCATCTTCGTCAACAGCAATATAAGTTTTATGTAACACTCTCGATATCATTAGATTTGCATCCGAAATTTTTGAGAAATTTGCATCTCCTGTAAAAGCTGTTGGCATCCCCATATTTATGAGAGGATCGTTGAGCAAAAATTTATTTTCGCTTTTGAAACGTGGAAGATTCAAAATAATTTCTCGTTGTTGCAAATTAGCAATTTTTTCATTCCATTTTTCAACAGTCAGATTTTTAAGTATGTCATTCACAGTTTTACCATTTTCGGGGACTATAATTGTCATGCTAAATGCCTTATTACCATAAGTTAAGTCCACATATTGCGCCAATTCATCCGATGCGTATCCCAACGTATCTTGTTGATGCATCATATTTACTTTTACTCCCTTTCCGGCTTCGTTGGTAAATGTTGCTTCTTTTGTAAGTTTTTTATCAAATTTCTGCGACCATATACCTTTAAAATATACTGCATTAACAAGATACATTATTGCGTTTGCAGGAATTTCGTCGAGAATCGTTGGTATAAGTCCGTTTGTTTTTGCCGAACACCAATTATTAATTGTGTCTTTTGCCCACGCTTGCGAAAAATCGAGTTCTTTTATATACGCATTAAAATTTTCTTTATTAATTGTCAGAAAATCGGGTTTTACACTGAAATCTTTTTTATACCAAATGGAATTAGCAATACTTAATTTTGTTGTTGGGTCAATCACAGGAAGTTCGGTAAGCATAACTTTGTAGTATTCGTTAATTTGACTTGCTGACAGTCCAGTCATTTTAAGAGCAGTCTCCATTTCCGATTTTGTTGTGCCATTAGCACCATTCCATGCCATACCTAACGCAATGCTTACACTCAATGGCGAAACAGTTACGTTTGCTTCATTCGAAGTCGTCATTGTCTGTTTCAATAAATCTAACGCAAATGCATTGTCCTGATTTATACGCTTTTGAAGCTCTACTTTTAATACAATAGGGTTTGCACCTTTAATAATTATATTCGGGTTGTTGTCGCAGCTCGTTGCAAACACAATAAATGCTAATAGAAAGAATAATTTTTTAATTGTTTTCATGTCTGTATGTTTTTTTTTAAAATTTATAACGTAAACCCCCTTCGAAACCAACAATTACGTTGGTTACTGTTCGAATACTAATGGGCTGATCTGTATCGAAATAATACGATAATTTTGGTTCAAAATAGATAGCCGCATTTTTGTAAATATTGTAAGCGCCACCAACCGATGTATTTGCGGAATACTGCCATCCGCTAATTTTATCGGTAACTGTAGTGTTAATAATGCTATTCGGATAATTTTGATTTTGCGCATAAACCGACCAAACTCCCTTTTCGACCATTCCACCTGCTGCTGCATAAAACGACCATTTATTGCTGTTAAGAAAATCGTAAACCACACGCACAGGCAAACCAATATAATGCAGATGGAGTTTTGAGTCAACAGTGTTATTTTTAAACATTGTAAGTAAATAGGTGTAGGTAATGCCACTCTCAATACTCCAATCGGGTGAAACGTTGTGCGCAAGAGCAAAACCAGCCGACACAGGAGCCATGAAAGTTTTATCGCTAAAATCCTCGGGTGCAAAAATATAGGTAGTGGCTCTTTCGGCTGAAACGATTCCCATTCGAGGTCTATAATCTAAAACGGGGGACGATATTGAATTGCTGTTTGTTTTGCCTGCACTTCCAACCATAGCTACCAATTCCCAATCTTTACTGCTTTTTTCTTTCAACGGATCAGTCCAATCTTCTTTTTTAAGCTGAAGCTTTTCGCTTGGAGTTGAATTTGAGGTAGAAACCGTCGTATCGATAGTATTTTCCCTTGTTGGTATATTATCTATTTGTGCTATAATTGTATTTTTCTCGTTTGAAATTTTGTAGTCTACTTTTGCAACACTTTCTGTAACAATTTCTTTTTGAGGCACTTCCTTATTCAAATCAGGATTTTGGGATTCAGTTGTTTTGCTGATTTTTTCAGCTTTATTTTCTTTGAATAATGTAGGTTTTGTTTTTAAAATAGTATTATCTGAAGTTGAAACAATAATATCCTTATTTTGAGCAATACTTTCAGTTGGTTTTGAAACTTCTCCAACACTACTTTTTGTTGTTGCAATTGTTGATTCGTGCTGATTTACAGGCACATTAACAAACAAAAGCAAAGCCACAGCAGCTGCCATTCCGGTTGTAATCCACCATACAAATGAAAATTTCCGTTTCACTTTTGTGGCATTCAGGCCTGCCGCAACAGCGTCCCACAAAGCAGGCTCAACCGGAGTTTGATGCCCTTCGAGCTTTTGTCGGATGCTTTCGCTAAAAGCGTCGCGTTCGTTATTTTTTATATTGTTGTGCATATTCTTTTCCAATTAATTTTTCTACTTTGCGTTGCAGTATGTTGCGCCCCCTCATAAATTGCGACCGTGAAGTATTTTCGCTTATCTGTAACATTTCGGCAATTTCGGCGTGCGAATAACCTTCGATAGCATACATATTAAAAATGGTACGATAACCTTCGGCAAGCTGCGCCACGCAACTTAACAATTCTTCGGCCGTAATTTTATCAATAATTGAAGGTTGATAATCTTCAAATTCGTTGTGAAAATCATCGAGTTCCTTACTTTGTTTTAACGCATTATTTTGCCTTAAATACTCCAGAGCCGTTGTAACAAAAACTCTTCGCAGCCAACCCGCAAAAGCACCAGCACCCGTGTAGGAATCAATTTTTGTAAAAACTTTAATAAAACCTTCCTGTAAAATATCACGTGCTGTTTCGTAATCCCCAACATAACGGATGCAAACGCTCATCATGGTCGAAGCATGTTGCTCGTACACGAGTTTTTGCGCCCACGATTCGCCATTCCGGCAAGCCTCAATCAGTTTTTTCTCGTCGGTTATACGATTTCGTTCCATTTAATACCAAGATGAATGAATGCTATAAAACGTTGCATCGCCTGATTATAAAAAATAATTCAGTAAATTGAAGTACAAATTTAA
>DYSC01000241.1 GCA_020726365.1 Porphyromonas sp. | reverse complement strand
GACTATTTTAATAGGTTGCGAAAAATTTAATATAAAAAAATTTGCCGATAATGACAGTTATTGGGCAAAAAGTGAAACTATAAATGTTAATCCGGCATTAAATACCGATTTAAAAGTTGATGTTGCTATTATTGGAGGCGGTTACACCGGATTGTCGTCGGCATATCATTTGGCAAAAATGAACCCCGATTTAAAAATTGTAGTTTTTGAAGCTAAAACTTTGGGAAGCGGTGCTTCGGGTAGACATGGCGGAATGGTTTTATCATCGCTTTTAGATGAATATTCTGATAATGAAACATTCAAATGGACTTACGATTTGTCGGTAAATAATATGAAGTTTATCGACTCGCTTTCAACAGCATTAAACATAGATTGCGATTTGGTTTTAAACGGATATTGTGAAACCATTTTCCGCGAAGAAGATGTAAATGAATACAAAGAATATGTGCAGGAAGCAAACGAAGCCGGAATTCCGCTTGAATTTTGGGACAAACAAAAGACAAAAGAAAAACTCGGAACTGATTTGTATTATGGTGCAATGTTCGACCCAAACGGTGGCTCCGTTCATGCCGTTAAACTAATTAAATTACTTAAAACTGCTGCTGAAAATGAGGGTGTTGTAATATATGAAAACAGTCCGGTTGTTTCGTTTAGCGAAGGCGAAATAATTGAACTTATGGTTGAAGCAAATGATAACAATTACACAGTTGAGTCAAAAGATATTGTGGTGGCAACCAATGCCTATACATCAAAACTCGGAATTTTGAAAAACAAAATAATGCCCGTTCACACTCAAGTTGCCGCAACCGAACCGCTTACCCAAGCACAATTAGATGCTGTAAATTGGGATAGTCGTTTGCCTTTTTACGATAGCCGAATAATGCTGTTTCATTTGGTTTTGACACCCGACAATCGTATTGTAGTAGGCGGAGGAAATGTGGACACATACTGGAATAACGGACTGGAATACAAAGGCAATATTGTAAGAGTTGCCGATATGATGCTCGATGAACTTATAATTATGTTCCCCGAATTAAAAGGGGTAAAATTTGAATATGTGTGGAACGGAATTTTGGGAACAACTTACGATGAAGTGGAAACAGTGGGTGTAATGGGCGAAAACAAAAATATATACTACGGATTGGCGTATAATGGACACGGAGTAAACCAATCCATACTGTTTGGCGATGTAATTGCACATTTACACAACGGAAAATATCATGGTTGGGAAGATACCGAATATTTTGGTTATGAATTAAGCAAAATTCCACCGGAACCCTTCAAGTTTGTTGGCTCAAATATATTTTTCAAATATTGGAAATGGAAAGACAGGCATTAAGAACAACTATTGTAAATTGAAAATAAAACTTTATTTATTGTAGATAAATGAAGAAATGCTTATAATATACAATATACGATAATTGCGGGTTTTTGTGGTAGTTTGAAACATTGTGCAAGAAAGAAACATTTGTGCAAATTGAAGCGATAGTGCCTTTAAATCCCGCAACATACGCATATTGTTTTTCGTTATAGAATAA
>DYSC01000240.1 GCA_020726365.1 Porphyromonas sp. | reverse complement strand
TTTTACTCTCCAATCAAAATAAACGGCGACCAATAATACGGGTGCGTGTAGTTGCTTTTTGCGAGCATTTCTAATTTTGAAGTGCGCAAAAAATTACCGTATTTTGAGGCAGTTTTTGTTTTAAGTAAGTTGGTATAAAATGAAATCATCAAATCTTTTGTGCTGGCATCGGAAACTTGCCAAAGGGAAACCAAAATGTTGTTACTTCCCGCATACAACAAGGCTTGCGTTAAGCCCACAACGCCTTCGCCCTTCGTTATTTTGCCCAAACCTGTTTCGCACGCCGAAAGAACGGTCAAATCGGCATTGAATTTACAGTTGTAAAGCTCACTTTGGTACAAAATACCTTCGTTTTGAGCTAAATTGTCGGCTACAAAGCCAGAATTTTTGTTGGTTGTTGTGTCTTGTGCAAACAAAATGCCCGAAAGTTTCGGATTTTCTTGATTTACAAAGCCATGCGTAGCAAAATGGATAATTCGATAATTTTGCATTTCGTCTGATTTTACAAAATTCTCATCGGCTTGTTGGTGCGTTTTGATTACCGCTTTTTTATTTTTTTTGCTAAAAAGTTGAAAGATATTTTCAATTTCCACTTTGCTGCCCGGAAGTGGCGAAATGTAACTACCATCGGCAAGCAAGGTGCGAGTTTGCAAACTGTCGGTGGTGGTGGTAAGCAACTTTTTGGTTTGCAAAGTAGTTCCGGCAACTTGCTGATTATCAAATACTGGCGCAAAAGCTATCCAATCGTTTTGTTTTGCTTTGGTTTCATTTTTCAAACTATTATTGAACAAACCTGCTGAATACGAATAACTTATATTGTGTTTCTTGATTAAATACGGCATTTGTGCAAAATATTGCACTTCGTTTTCATCGGTCAATTCTGTTGTATAGTTCTCACTGTGAAGCACTTCAAAAGGCACAATTGCCAATTTTCCATCGGGAATAATTACCAGATTTTCGGTGGTGGCAAGTTCTTGTATTTCTTTGGGAAACAGCAAATTATACAATGCAAAAGCCGTTTCGGGGTAACTAAATTTTACTTTTTTTATGGAAAGAGGCGTTATCGTTCGGGCATTTTGCATGCTCGAATACGACAAAAAATTGTGCAAATTGGTCAAAGTTTTGTCAAAATCTTTGGGTTTTTCTACTTGTTTGGCAACAAATTGGGTTTTGGAAATACCAAAAACGGTAATGGTGCTGTCGCTGCTCAAATAACTTAGAAAAGTAGTTTTACCATCTAACTTTTTTTGAATTTCTTCGACAGTTACGGTCGAATTGTTGTATTTCAAATCGTAATATTTCGGGTATTGTTTTTCAAAAACCACAATCAAACTATCATACGAACGGTTGGCATTGAACAAACGACTTTCCCAAACTTTTGCGAGCGAATCGCTTTGCGCATTGTTTTTTAAGTTTGTAAAATTAGCAATATTGATGCTCAAATTGTGTTCCAATTCCAATAAATTTTCAGGTATTCCAGAAAATTTAAGCGCATCAGCACCCGCAAGACTTTCCAACAAAACCGAAGCTTTATTTTT
>DYSC01000082.1 GCA_020726365.1 Porphyromonas sp. | reverse complement strand
TCCGGGAAAAATTGTGAATATTGTTTGCTGATACTCAACATATCAAAAAACGGCTGCGCTTCAAGTGGATTTTGAAGCGCAGCCGTTTTTTTAATTGCAAGAATATATAGGCTTTGTTAATCCAAATCTACATTTCCCATTGTTCGCAGGAGTCAATCAAATCATCAAATGATTTAATTTTTGATTTGGCTTGTATTTCAGCAATCTGTTGTTCTATTTCGGCATCGTAAGTATTGGCTTCTACCGATCGAATAACACCAATAGCAACCGGAAATTCGGGTCCTGACATTAAAGCGAGTTTCATTTGTAATGTAAAGTCTTCGCATTTCGCATCGTGAACTAATAAGTCAGCCTCAGTAATGCCATTTTCGCCTAATGTAACAACTTTTAGATTAAAGCCATCGGCGATCAAACCTTTATCATTATTTTTGCCAAAAATCATGGGTTTTCCATGTTCCAGAATAATAATACGATCATAGCGAGTATCCTTTTCTGATAAATAACTATGCGCACCATCGTTGAAAATCACACAATTCACCAAGCATTCTACAATAGATGCTCCTTTATGTGCTGCAGCAGCTACAATAGTGGCATGCGACGATTTTAAATCCACATCAAGCACCCTCCCAAAAAAATTCCCACGAGCCCCCATTGTAAGTTCAGCAGGGCGGAATGGTTGCTCGACCGTGCCAAATGGCGACGATTTACTAACAAAACCCTTTTTTGAAGTCGGAGAGTATTGTCCTTTTGTTAAGCCATAAATTTGGTTGTTAAAAATCAAAACATTTATATCCACATTACGACGAACGCTGTGAATAAAATGATTTCCTCCGATAGCCATACAGTCGCCATCACCGGTAATTTGCCATACGGTAAGTTTCGGGTTAGCTACTTTTACGCCAGTAGCTACTGCTGCTCCACGTCCATGAATGGTGTGAAAACCATAGCCCGAAATATAATAAGGTAAACGCGACGAACATCCGATACCCGATATGGTTGCAACGTCTTTCGGGTCAACGCCCATTTCAGCCATTACTTTTTGCAATGTATTTAGTATAGCGTAGTCGCCACAACCCGGACACCAGCGTACGTACTGGTCGCTCTTAAAATCTTTTGCTGTATATTGTTTTATTACTGTTTCCATTGAATAATTTACTATTTTTTCATTTACAATTTACTATTTTCACTATCTACTATAAACTGCTTGCTATAAACTATTTACTGTCTTCAAAATGGCTTCTTCCAATTCGGCTACATTAAACGGTTGCCCCTGTACTTTGTTGAATTGCTTGTATTCTCCGGGTACTTTCGAGCGTAGGTAAGTGGCGAATTGTCCGCTGTTGAGCTCGCAAACCAACACTTTTTTAAACTTCTTAATAATAGCTTCTGTGTTTTTCGGCAGTGGATGAATGTAATTGAAATGTGCCAAAGCCACTTTTTCGCCTGCCTTGTTTAAATTGTTAACAGTAGTCATTAAATGTCCATGTGTCGAACCCCAACTAATAACCAATGTGTCAGCCGTTTCATCTCCCTCAATTGTAATATCGGGAATTTTGTTGCTTATGTAGTTGATTTTAGCTTGACGAGTATCCACCATTTTCTGATGATTCAAAGGGTCAGTCGAAATAGCACCGGTGTTGTAATCTTTTTCGAGCCCTCCATTACGCTGATTGAAGCCTTCCATGCCCGGTACAGCCCAGTATCGTGCTAATGTTTCGGCATTGCGCGAAGAAACATTAACTCCTTCCATGTCTGGCTTTACGTAGTTTGGAGCAATAGCAGGTAAATCAGCTATTTTGGGCAGTTTCCAAAGCGAGGTTCCGTTAGCAATAAAAGTGTCAGTTATCAAAATCACCGGAGTCATGTGTTCCAATGCTATTTTAGAAGCCATAAAGGCATAGTGGAAACAATCATCGGGTGTACTTGCAGCAATTACTACCACCGGCGATTCTCCATTTCGGCCATATAGCGCCTGCAATAAGTCAGTTTGTTCTGTTTTTGTTGGCAAGCCTGTAGATGGGCCGCCACGCATAACATCAATTATTACTATGGGTAGTTCAGCCATCACAGCTAAACCTATGGCTTCGGTTTTAAGAGCCAATCCGGGTCCTGATGTGCTTGTAGCAGCCAACGAACCGGCAAATGAAGCTCCAAGTGCTGTTGTAACCCCTGCAATTTCGTCTTCGGCTTGTACTACCTTTACTCCCAAATCTTTACGTTTAGCCAATTCTTGTAAAATATCAGTTGCAGGCGTTATAGGGTAACTGCCCAAAAAGAGTTGCAATCCTGCTTTTTCGGCTGCAGCAATCAAACCCCATGCAGTAGCTTTATTACCATTAATACTTGTATAGCGTCCTTTTTTAATTTCTTTTGATTTGTCGACCAAGAAAGTATTGACTGCTAAATGCAAATTGTGTCCGTAGTTAAACCCATCGGTAAGCACTTTTACATTTGCCTCCAAAATAGTTTGCTTTTTACCAAATTTATTTTGCAGGAAGTCGATTGCTTTGTCTACAGGACGATTAAATAACCAGCATACCAACCCTAATGCAAACATGTTTTTACTTCGAAGTACCGATTTATTATCTAATTCGAAACCTTCGAGGCTGGCAGCTGTTAGCGAGGTGAGATTTAAAGGTATAATCTGAATGGTATCTGAAATATTAAGCTCTTCGAATGGATTATCTGTGCTGAATTCGGCTTTATCTAAGCCCGATTTGTTGAAAGAATCCGTATCAATTATTAAAATACCATGTTTCTTGATCCCTTTGTAATTCATTTTCAAAGCGGCAGGATTCATGGCAATCAACACATCGGCGTCATCACCCGGTGTATAAATTTTGCTTGCACCCAAATTTACTTGAAAGCCCGAAACCCCACTCAAGGTACCTAAAGGAGCCCTTATTTCGGATGGAAAATCAGGGAAAGTAAGAATTTCGTTTCCTAAAATTGCAGATATATTTGAAAAAAGCGTTCCTGTAAGCTGCATTCCGTCCCCCGAATCACCAGCAAACCGAACTACGACACTATCAGCTTCTGTTTTATTTGTACTACTCATTTTTTATTTACGATTTAATCATTTATTATTTTGAAAAGTTATAGCAATTTAGAACTCTGCATTGTTCGGGGTGCGTGGAAAAGGAATTACATCGCGAATATTTGCCATGCCTGTTACGAAAAGAAGCAAACGTTCGAATCCAAGTCCGAAACCTGAGTGTGGTGCTGTACCAAACTTGCGCGTTTCCAAATACCACCAAATATCTTTCGTCGGAACTCCCATTTCTTCTGCTCTATTTTTCAGCTTATCAAAATCTTCTTCGCGTTGCGAGCCTCCGATAATTTCACCAATTTTGGGGAACAAAACATCCATAGCACGCACAGTTTTGCCATCGTCGTTTTGTTTCATATAAAACGATTTTATTTCTTTCGGATAATCAGTCAGTATTACCGGACATTTAAAATGTTGCTCTACCAAGTAACGTTCGTGTTCCGATTGTAAGTCGGTTCCCCAATCCACCGGAAATTCAAATTTATGCCCGTTAGCAACAGCGGCTTTCAAAATTTCAACTCCTTCGGTATAAGCCAATCGTTTAAAATCGTTGTTTACCACAAAATTCAAACGTTCGTACAGTTCTTTGTCGTACATTTCGCTCAAAAAGTCGAGATCTTCTTTGCAATTGTCCAATGCCCAGCGAATGCAATACTGAATAAAATCCTGCGCCAATTGCATGTTTTCGGCAATTTCGTTGAATGCCACTTCAGGTTCAATCATCCAAAATTCAGCTAAGTGGCGAGGAGTATTCGAATTTTCGGCACGAAAAGTTGGACCAAATGTATAAATAGCTCCCAACGCCATAGCTGCTAATTCGCCTTCTAACTGACCAGAAACAGTTAAGCTGGTTTGTCTGCCAAAAAAGTCGCGGCTGTAGTCAATCGAACCAGTTTCATCTTTTTTCAGATCGTACAAGTTCATGGTGGTTACCTGAAACATTTGTCCGGCACCTTCGCAGTCCGAACCGGTAATGATAGGGGTATGTACGTAAAAGAATCCGCGTTCGTGAAAAAAGCGGTGAATAGCCTGCGCCATGTGATGACGAATGCGAAGTACAGCGCCAAAAGTATTGGTACGAGGACGTAAATGTGCAATTTCGCGTAAAAACTCCAATGTGTGTCCTTTTTTCTGCAAAGGATACGTATCTGGGTCGGCTCCGCCGTAAATCTCGATTTTCTCAACTTGAACTTCTACTGTTTGACCTTTGCCCAACGATTCAACTAAAACTCCGGTTACACTAATACATGCACCTGTGGTAATGGGTTTCAGAAAATCTTCACCCAATTTTTCGTTGTCGGCCACTACCTGAATATTGTTGATAGTCGATCCATCGTTTAAAGCAATAAAACTTACCGTTTTGTTTCCCCTTCGTGTGCGTACCCAACCTTTAATGTTAATCGTTTTTCCGTATTCGTTGCTTTTCAGCGCATCGGCAATTATTGTTCTTGTCATATTTCTAAAAAAAACTATGTATTTTGAATAATTATGTTATTGTATTAATCTTGCAAAAGTACTACAATTAGTGTCATAGCCCTGCATTTTGTTTTAAAAAAAGCACCTGTTCGTACAGAACAAGTGCTTTTTTATGCTTTTTTATTACATAATTATCTTTTTCTTTTAACTTGAGGTATATCGCCAATCATACTCATAGCGCAACGGAATCCAATGTTGTTTGACGACATTCCCTGATCTAAATATCGACGAGTAGAAGGATTTAGCCAATATACGCGGTCTTTCCAAGAACCGCCTTTGTAAATACGCGAACGTTCGTTGATTACAGGGCGAAGCACATCACTTATGTCCAGTGTGTCAGTAGGAATTTTAGCCTGAGGATCGGGGTCTTTAAAATTACGCAAATCCTCGGTTACTTCAAAAACAATGCGTCCCAAAGAGTCAATTTCAAAAACATCGCGACCAAAACTGTCTTTACCACTAACTTTATTTTTGGTGTATACATTACCACGGAATGAGTTATATTCAGCGACGTCTTCGAAACTGGATGGACGATAAACATCTAATACCCATTCGTTTACGTTTCCTGCCATGTTGTATAGCCCAAAATCGTTTGGCATATAAGAATTTACCGGAGCAGTGATGGTTGCACGGTCGTTTGCAATACCCGAAGTACCCATATCGCCTCGTCCGCGAACGTAGTTGGCTTGTATTCGACCCATGTTTTTACGGTCGGTTAATCGGGTTTGCTGTCCTGCCCATGGATATATTTTACCTTCGGGTACAATGTCATTTTGATCAGATGTGATAGCATAGGCTGCAAATTCCCATTCTGCCTCTGTTGGAAGGCGATAATCGGAATACATTATACCATCGGACATATCCACTTTTGGCGACGATTGATTTGCTGTTTTACGGGCTTTAGGTCCTGGCTCAGGCATATACGAATCTTGTAAAAGGTATTTTTGAGTACTAAAAATAAACCTTAAGCGAATACTATCATAAGGCATACTATCTATTGCTGCAAAATTTGGAGCATTAATAATTCCCGCTTTAACTAATGCCAGCTCGTTTACGCGGTCGGTGCGCCATGCACAATAGTCCACAGCTTGTTCCCATGTTACACCTACAATTGGATATTGATTAAATGAAGGATGCGAAAAGTAGTTTTGTAGGTAAGGCTCATTGTAAGCCAACTGCTCACGCCATGTGTTTACATTTGGTATCGAACGTTTTACCAAGTCAGGCTTTGATTTGCCAAAGACAACTTTCATCCAATTTGAATATTCACGCCAATTTACATTACTTATTTCATATTGATCCATATAAAACGAACTAACCGTAATTCTACGTTGACGATTGTCGCGGGGTTGCGTTACAAATTCAGCTTTTTCACCCATTGTAAACGAACCACCTTCTATAGCCACCATTCCCATAGGTGTTTGTGTAACAATACCTTCTTTTACAACAAAATCGGTACTTTTGGGATCATTATATTTCCAACCAGTAACTCCCGAAACTCCTGATACACCTTGCTTATTTTTGCAATGCACCAATACAATAGATATAACCAACGTAAAAACAGCAATTTTAGCTAATGTTTTAATTCTCATATTGTTTTAATTTTCAATCTTTTATACGTCTTTGTTTTAAAAATATTTATTTAGTTACAATGCTTAAATTCCAAAGGGATAAATAATAATTTCAATTCGTTTTTGGATGCGCAAATGCTTTAGTTGAAAGAATATTAGTGCAAAAATAACAAATATTTCTCACAAATACTCATATATAAATTATTTTTGTTTTTTTATTAATAACGTTCTAACAGTATTTTTCTTATTTTTGCACTGAATTATTTTCTGAATATATTGAAATGGTCATAAAGTACGCCGACAGATTAATTGATTTTTCGCAACCCAGGGTGATGGGAATTGTGAATGTTACGCCCGATTCGTTCTATAGCGAAAGTAGGGTTAGGGAAGCCAAATCTATTTTGAAAAGGGTTGAGACTATGGTGGCTGAAGGTGTAGATATATTGGATATTGGTGCTTATTCGAGTCGCCCGATGGCTGAGGATATCAGTGAACAGGAAGAATTGAGGCGGCTATCCGAAGCGCTCAAAATTATAGTAAAACACTTTCCGGATTTGCCGCTTTCGGTTGATACATTCAGGGCTCCGGTAGCATCGTTTGTAGTTAAAAATTTCGGAGTCGGAATTATAAACGATATTAGTGGCGGTACCTTGGATAATAGCATGTTCGAAACCATTGCCGATTTGGGCGTTGTTTATATCTTGATGCATATAAAAGGGACACCGCAAACCATGCAACAACTTTGTGAGTATCAAAATGTGGTAGAAGAAGTGATACATTTTTTGCAAAAAAGGGTACAGCAGTTGCATTTGATGGGCGTGAATGATGTTATAATCGACCCCGGATTTGGATTTGCCAAAACAACGGAACAAAACTTCGCGTTATTGAAAAATCTGAATTTGTTTTCGTCTATTCAGGCTCCGCTTTTGGTTGGCGTTTCGCGTAAATCAATGATTTGTAAAACGTTAGGAGTTAAACCCGAAGAAGCACTAAACGGAACAACAGCTGTTCATTATGCAGCGTTGGCAGGAGGTGCAAATATTCTGCGCGTTCACGATGTAAAGGAAGCGAAACAGACAATTGCGATTTTTGAAGCGGTGAATGATGTGATGATGTGTTAATAATAAATTTGGAAAAATGAGAACCAACGGTCAGCGTAGCTAAAATGAGTTTCTAATATTTCCAATTCTCAATTCTCATTTTTTTTAATTTTTAATTTCTTACTTCTAATTTATAACTTCATAAAGATGGGTTTTCAACTAACGATAAAAGACATTATAGATGTATTTCTGGTGGCAGCGTTGCTGTATCAGTTGTATAAATTGCTGCATCGGACAGGTGCTGTTAACCTCTTTTTGGGCGTATTAGCGTTTTTGTTTTTTTGGGTATTAGTAACATACGTGTTCAAAATGGAACTATTGGGAGGTATTCTTGACCGCATTGTAAGTGTAGGGGCATTTGCGTTGATTGTGCTTTTTCAGGACGAATTACGTCGGGTTTTTTCCAAAATAGGTTCGCATCAAAAGTGGAGCGTTTTTAATTATATCAAAAAACTTGTTTCTACGGAAAACAGTCAGTCCAAAGATGCCGATTTTCATCTAATACAGATTGTGTTGGCTTGCAGGGCTTTATCCAAAACGATGACAGGCGGCTTAATCGTAATTTGCCGCAACAGCGATTTGGATTTTTATTCGCAATCGGGCGAGCAGATTAACGCAACCATAAGTTCCCGATTGATTGAAAATATCTTCTTTAAAAATAGTCCACTGCACGATGGGGCTATGATTATTGCCGGAAAAAGCATTAAAGCAGCGGCCTGTATTTTACCCATTTCAAAAAATCAGACTATTCCCAAATGTCTTGGTCTGCGCCATCGCGCGGCTTTAGGCGTTACCGAAAACTCCGATGCCATTACCATAGTCGTATCCGAAGAAACCGGACACATTTCGTGGGCAATAAACGGTCAACTCACCACCAATGTAAAACCCGAGCAACTAGAGCATTTTCTTTCGGAAGAAATGCTGGAGAGGAAGTGATGTATTTTTTTGAAGGTTCTACCCTTATTTGTGTGTTAGCCTTTCTGCCATTGCATTTGATAAGTTTTCAACAAGTGCATTACAGACCCCTGTAATATGTCTATTAAACATTTCTGCAACTTTCATCACTTATGGGATTTTCTCCCAAAATCGGCCGGAATCTCGCCCCATACTTCGGTTTCCCATTTCAGCACATTGTTTGTGTATTTGTTTTCGGCCAACCATTTTTCGGCACGAGCTAATAAATCGAAAAGGATAGCGTTTTTTTCTGTTTTTTCAATTCGGGTGCGAGCTTTACCTGTTCGTAGCCACGCAAGAGCAGTCATGCTATCGGTGTAAATGGGTAAATCGCTACCTTTTTGTTTTAAAAGTGCCAGTGCGTGTACAATGGCCAAAAATTCGCCAATATTGTTGGACCCTTCAGGATATGGACCTTGTTTGAATAGTTCAGTTCCGTTTTTGGTATAAACGCCGCGGTATTCCATTGGTCCGGGATTGCCGCTACAAGCAGCATCTACGGCAATGCTTTCGGGGTTGGGCAATCCTACTTTTGCAACTTGCTCGGCAGTTGGTTTTGGTGTAACGGCTTTTGCATTTTTACCCACATAATCCCAGTACGGCGAGCAAAAAGCCTCCCGAGCTTCCTCCATAGTAGCAAACGACTTGAATTTAGCTTCGCCAAAGCCGTGAGTCTGCTTTTTGCAATCCTCCCACGAACTATAAATGCCCGGCTCATGACCATCCCAAACCACGAAAAAGTTATTTTTCTTTTTTGCCATTCTTTTTAAATAAGAAAATGGAAATTATGTTTTTTATAACAACTAATAACGGCGAAGCCCTAATA
>DYSC01000081.1 GCA_020726365.1 Porphyromonas sp. | reverse complement strand
ATATTGGAGCTTCGCTCAAAGATTTGGCTAAAAAATGGTTTGCATTTTCGAAAATTGAACTTGATGCAAGCGAACTAATAAATAAAATTAAATAACTACTTAAAACACCACCTCGTTATTCCCCTTTTAGGGGTTAGGGGTTAAATAATAAAAAATGGAAACAACAAGACAACAAAAAATAGCACGAATGCTGCAAAAAGAGTTCGGCGAAATCTTTTTATTGTATGCCCGCAAGTTACAAGGAACATTAATTACTGTAACAGGAGTGCGTGTAAGCCCTGACTTAGGAATCGTTCATGTACATTTAAGCATATTTCCGAGCGAAAAAGGTGCAGCAATTCTTCAACAGGTAATTGCCGACACCAAAGCATTACGATTTGATTTAGGCAGACGGGTTCGTAATCAACTTCGAATCGTACCGGAATTGTTTTTCCACATCGATGATTCGTTGGATTATCTCGAAAATATTGATAATTTATTAAAACAAGACCCACCATCGCCACTGAAAGAAGGTGAAGTAATCGAACTTGATTAGAAGCCCCAAAAATCCCCCATTAGGGGACTTAAAGATTAAAATGGCATTAAAAAAGGAATCATTAATTATAAAATTACGCGGACTATCTTTTTCAATAAAGATAGCCCACCGATATTTGTTTTCGAAAAAGTCGCACAATGCCATCAATATCATTTCGGCAATTTCGGCTCTTGGGGTAGCTATTGGCACTATGTCCCTGGTGGTTGTTTTGTCGGTTTTTAATGGATTCGAAGGATTGATAACCGACATGTTTTCATCGTTCGACCCTGAACTGTGCATCACACTTGCCGAAGGGAAAAGTTTTGATACAACTCAGCCTGAAATTAAACAATTGCGTCAGCAAAAATCTATTGCAGTATTTACCGAAGTTATAGAAGAAAATGCGTTGCTAAGGTTTAAGAACAAACAAATGCCTGCAACTGTGAAAGGTGTTAGCGACAACTTTGCTCAACTCACTAACATACAGCAATTAATATACGATGGGAAGTTTGAATTGTACGATGGTGCTTTCGAAAGGTCAGTGCCGGGAATAGGTGTGGCTGGAACTTTGGGATTAAGTGCACATTTTGTAGACCCGCTTTACATTTATGCTCCAAAACGCAATTCCAAAATCAACTTACTACGCCCCGAAAGCAGTTTTAATCAATCTGCGAGTTTTGTGTCAGGAATTTTTTCGGTTCAACAAGCTCAGTACGACGATAAATATGTGCTTATTTCGCTCAATCATGCTCGCGAATTGTTTGAATACGACTCGACAATGGTTACAGCCTTAGAGTTAAAATTACAACCAACTCTTGATTTATCGAAAACCCAAACAGAAATTGCAACCTTATTAGGTAAAAAATACAAAGTAAAAAACCGATTTGAGCAACAAGAGAGCTTTTTCAAAATAATGAAAATTGAAAAGTGGATTACTTTTCTGATTCTTAGTTTTATTCTGCTAATTGCCAGTTTTAATATAATTAGTTCATTATCAATGCTTATTATTGATAAGAAAGCAGATATTACAACGCTTGAAAGCCTTGGAGCAAATAAAAAAACGATTAAACTTATTTTTCTTTTAGAAGGATGGATGATATCTGCAACCGGAGCTGTAGCCGGTGTAATTCTTGGAACAGCCTTAAGCCTCGCGCAGGAATTTTTTGGGATAATCAGGCTTGGGACAGGCTACGTGGTTGACGCCTATCCCATTGCAACCAATGCTACCGATATTATTCTAATTTTCATTACCGTGTTGATAATGGGCTTTTTAGCTGCATTATATCCGGTGAAATATCTTAAATAATTACGAATTTTGAATTACGAATTACAAGTGACAAATTAGAAGCTTTCAACTATAAAATTTACAAACACTTAAATTATCTCCCTTCCTTTAAAAATTATATTGTTAGAATTCAATTTCACCAATCCAATAAAATTCAGTACCTTTGCGGTCGAATTATTTGCACCCGCACCGTAGATTTGTGAAAATCGCTGTGAATTTTAAAATGGAATGTAAATATCTGAATTATTTAGATATACAAAAAACAAATGGGAAATATTGTAGCAATTGTAGGGCGTCCGAACGTAGGAAAATCGACCCTTTTTAACAGACTTACCAAAAGCCGCAGGGCTATTGTAAACGAAGAAGCGGGAACCACACGTGACCGTCAGTATGGAAAATCGGAATGGGATGGCCGCGAATTTTCGGTGATTGATACCGGAGGTTGGGTTGTAAATTCCGACGATATTTTTGAAGGCGAAATAAAACGCCATGTGGTATTGGCTATCGAAGAAGCCGATGTTATTTTGTTTATGGTCGATATTCAAAACGGAATTACCGATTACGATCTCGAAGTAGCGCAAATACTCCGCCGCAGCACAAAACCCATTATACTTGTTTCGAACAAAGCCGATACTTTTGAGTGGCAATACAGCGCAGCCGAATTTTACAAACTTGGCTTAGACGAACCATTGATGATTTCAGCAGTAAATGGCTTAGGAACAGGCGATTTACTCGATAAACTTCTCACTCATTTTAAACCCGATTTTGTTGAAGAAATAAGTGAAGAACTACCTCGCTTTGCAGTAGTTGGTCGTCCTAATGCCGGAAAATCGTCGATGATCAATGCGTTTATGGGCGAAGAGCGTACCATTGTAACCGATGTTGCCGGAACAACCCGCGATGCCATTTATACACGATTTAATAAATTTGGGCACGATTTTTATTTGGTAGATACCGCCGGAATTCGCAAAAAAGCCAAAGTAAACGAAGACCTCGAATACTATTCGGTAGTCCGCGCCATACGCGCCATCGAAAACGCCGATGTTTGTATTTTGATGATTGATGCCACACGTGGTATCGAAAGTCAGGATTTGAATATCTTTTCGTTGATTCAAAAAAACAAAAAAGGACTTGTGGTAGTAGTAAACAAGTGGGATTTGATTGAAAATAAAGAAACAAACGATATTAAAGAAATAGAGAAATCTATACGTGAACGCCTTGCTCCTTTTGTCGATTTTCCGATTATTTTTACTTCAGCAACTACCAAACAACGTATTTTGAAAGTAGTCGACACGGCTGTACAAGTTTACGAAAACAAATTCCGTAAAGTAGCAACAGCCAAACTCAACGAATACTTATTACCTTTAATCGAAAATTATCCGCCACCGGCATTAAAAGGTAAATATATTAAAATCAAATATATAACACAACTTCCAAATACGTATATTCCAACGTTTGTGTTTTTTGCAAATTTGCCACAATACGTGAAAGACCCGTACAAACGCTTTTTGGAAAATAAAATTCGTGCAAAATACGATTTTACCGGTACGCCAATTCAGATATTTATTCGTCAAAAATAAACCACAAAAGCCAACGCAACTAAAAAATGCGGTGGCTTTTTTTAATATTTTATTGTCGGTTTGCAACAGTAATTTTCATCAAAAATTATTATCTTTGTGCCATGATGAGTAAAATTATCGGATTGAAACCATTATGTTAAGACAACAACTACAGCAAAAACTTCAACAAAAACTCTCGCCTGCTCAAATTCAGGTGATAAAAATGCTCGAAGTACCCACTTTGGAGCTTGAAGAACGAATCCGTCAGGAGTTGGAAGAAAATCCGGCTTTGGAAGAGGGAGCTGAAACTGACAATAAAGATGATTATGATGATGAGTTTAGCGACGATGGGGGCAACAATGATGATTTCGACCCCGATGAATACATGATGGACGATGACATTCCCGATTATAAACTAAAAACCAACAACACTTCGAAAGACGACAAACGCGAAGATATTCCGTTTTCGGCAGGAATGACTTTTCACGAAAATCTGATTGACCAGCTCGGACTACTCGACCTTACGGAGCACCAACACGCATTGGCTGAATATGTTATAGGAAATATCGACGACGAAGGGTATTTGCGTCGAACAGCCGAATCAATGGTAGATGATATTGTATTTCAGGCAGGAATACAAACTACCGATGATGAAATGTTGCAGGTAATTGAAATCATTCGTCAGTTTGACCCTGCTGGCGTGGGCGCTACAACGCTTCAGGAATGCCTCATTTTACAATTAGAACGAAAAAATCAATCCATAGATGTTCAGCTTGCTACAAAAATTATCAAACATTATTTTGAAGAATTTACCAAAAAGCATTACGATAAAATTACAAAAGTATTAAACATTGATGATGAGCAACTTAAGCGGGTAATTACTGAAATTACCCGTTTAAATCCAAAACCCGGAAATGCGTGGGGTGGAAATATTTTAGAAAAGTCGATGACCACCATTGTACCCGATTTTATTCTTGAAACGGAAGGACGCCAACTTATTGTGCAACTGAACAATAGCAACGTACCCGACCTTAGAGTAAACTCTACGTACAACGATATGTTTGAGGATTATGCATCTAATAAAAAAAATCAGACACGCGAAATGAAAGATGCTGTGATGTTTGTGAAACAAAAAATTGATGCTGCGCGTTGGTTTATCGATGCCATAAAGCAACGTCAGCAAACGCTGCTCACGACCATGACTGCCATTGTAAAGTTTCAGAAAGAGTTTTTCCTTGAAGGCGATGATACTTATCTTAAACCAATGATTCTGAAAGACATAGCAGACGTTACCGGTTACGATATTTCCACTATTTCTCGTGTAAGCAATAGTAAATACATTCAAACCGATTTTGGTGTTTACCCAGTAAAATACTTTTTTTCGGAATCGATGACCAACGATTTGGGCGAAGAGGTTTCGACCCGTGAAATAAAGAAAATTTTGCAGGATTGTATAGGAAATGAAAATAAACAAAAACCATTGAATGATGATGCATTAGCCGATGTATTGAAAGAAAAAGGCTACCTGATAGCACGTCGTACAGTGGCAAAATACCGTGAACAACTAAATATACCTGTAGCCCGTCTACGCAAAGAAATTTAAAAATGAAGAAATTTTTTAATATAATATCCTTTATATTTCAACCATTGCTGATGCCAACCTATGGCATGGCTATGTTGATAAACGTAGAAGTTTTTGATGTTATTCCGTTTATTTGGCGATTAATAGCCGTAGTTGGAACATTTATTTTTACAGGTTTAATGCCTGCTGCACCCATTTTACTGATGATGCGTAAAGGTGAAGTAAGCGATTTGTTTATATCGAAGCGCGAACAACGCACCATGCCCTATCTTTTTTCATTTTTATCATACGTTTTTTGGACTTTGTTTTTGTTGCGCGTTCTGAAACTCCCGATGTTTATGGTTGCCATTGGAATTGGCACTACACTATCCATTTTATTAATAACCTTTATTAATTTAAAATGGAAAATTTCGGCACATCTTTCGGGTATTGGCGGTTTGGCGGGTGGTGTTTTCGGGGTTTGTTACCGTATGGCATACAATCCTGTTTGGCTTTTTGTACTTATTTTAGCCATTTCGGCTTTAGTTGCTATTGCAAGAATGGAGCTTAAAGCGCATACACCTTTTCAAACATTAGCCGGATTTGCATTGGGATTTTTAACGGTATTTATTCCTTGTATGCTGTTGTAGTAGAGGTAAGTGGTAAGATGATTAGAAACGATTTTTCCACAAGCTATGTAACCACTCACCTAATTTTTTCTCTGCCGCGTTATTCTGAGCTTTCCAAATTGATTGTTTGGTAAGCTCATCGGGTAAAAATTGCTGCGCCACAAAATTATTCGGAAAATCGTGCGAGTATTTATAATTTTTACCATAATTCAAATCCTTCATTAATTTTGTTGGCGAGTTTCGTAAATGTAGTGGTACAGGCAGATTCCCTGTTTTTTCGACCAATGCCAATGCCTCGTCAATTGCCAAATAAGCAGAATTACTTTTGGGCGAAGCAGCCAAATATACAGTAGCTTCAGCCAAAATAATACGACCTTCGGGCCAACCAATTTTTGACAACGCATCGAAACAAGCATTTGCGAGCAATAAAGCATTTGGATTAGCCAAACCTATATCTTCGGCAGCCGAAATTACCAATCGGCGGGCAATAAATTTAGGGTCTTCGCCACCTGCTACCATTCGCGCTAACCAATAAATGGCGGCATCGGGGTCGCTACCACGAATAGATTTTATAAATGCCGAAATAATATCGTAATGCATTTCGCCATCCTTATCGTAAGCCATCGGGTTTTGTTGAAGTCGCTCGGTAACAATTTCGTTGGTAAAGCTCACCACTTTTTCACTTGCCGACGAAACAACTAATTCGATTATATTCAGCAATTTACGAGCATCACCACCGGCATACCGAATGAGTGATTCTGTTTCTTCGAATAATATTTCACGTGTTTTCAATTCGCTGTCGACAGTAATAGCGCGCTGAGCCAATTCCATTAAATCATCATTTTCGAGCGATTTAAGAACATACACCTGACAGCGTGAAAGCAGGGGTGTAATGACTTCGAATGATGGATTTTCGGTAGTAGCACCAATAAGCGTAACTGTTCCATTTTCGACAGCTCCTAACAACGAATCCTGTTGCGATTTGCTGAAACGGTGAATTTCGTCGATAAACAAAATGGGATTTCCAACCTGCGTATTGAAGAATCGTGCCTGTTTTGCTTTTTCTATCACCTCGCGCACATCTTTTACACCCGAAGTAATAGCACTTAATGTATAAAACGGACGTTCGAGTTTATTGGCAATAATTTTTGCCAGCGTGGTTTTACCCACTCCGGGCGGTCCCCAAAGTATAAACGAAGCAATATGTCCCGACTCAATCATCTGTCGGAGTATTGCTTTTGGTCCTACCAAATGCTTTTGACCAATGTATTCGTCCAACGACTGCGGACGAAGGCGCTCTGCTAAAGGTTGCATATATATTACCTCTCCCCAATCCTCTCCAAAGGAGAGGGAGTAGTGAGTTGTTAAATTTTATTATAAATTAATAGATGACTAATTTATTGATGGCAAACTTGAGTAATATTTCGAGTAACGTAAATGTTGGTCTACATAATTTTCGTTGTAAGTAACTTTCACGTTTGTGATTTTCCCCGAAGCATCTTTCACCAATTCATACACCGGGTTTACAAAACCGCGATAAGGTGCTAAATTCAGTTTTTTGTAACGTTCGAGCACCTCGGCGTGAAGTTTAGGATTTACTTTTACAGCATACGCCTCTACAATTTTTTTTGCAGCATCTAAATCGCCAGTAGAGCGGATTCGTTGTATTTCGGTTAATAATTGTCCGAAAAGTGAGCGAACCTTTTCATAATCGTTCACCACTACAAAAGTCTCACCATCACGTACTTTAAGCTCAATTACATTATCGGCTTCCCCTTTTTCGTACACCCAGGCAGCAATCAACTGACGGTTGCGCATGTGCGATTCTTCAATGTTTTTTCCATGTTGTATACGCGTTAATTGTGTCATCAGTCCATTCATCAAAAAACCATAATACTCCGATTTGTAGGCTTCTTTATCGGGCAATAATCCCAATTCAACCACTTTATTATCAGCCATATAATATAAACCAAACAAGTCGGCGCGCGCTTCTTCGATAGTAGCGCCATAAGCTTTCAGCGCATCGGGGTCAACTCCCGGAAGTAATTTACCCGAACCATGACCGAGGCATTCGTGTAAGTCGGTGTGCAAATTATTGGTGAGCGAAGCATATTTCTTAGCCCGTTCGCGCTCTGTATTGCTCCACATAAATTCCTCAGCAAAACCATTACCAAGCGAGGCTTGGTCGTAAGCTTCGGTAATGTTTTCGATGGTAACCGATTTAGAGCCATGTTCGGCACGTATCCAGTTGGCATTCGGTAAGTTAATACCAATCGGTGTTGCCGGATAGCAATCGCCAGCCAATATAGCTACGGTAATTACTTTTGCCGAAACACCTTTTACTTTTTCCTTTTTAAACTGCGGGTCGATAGGCGAATTATCTTCAAACCATTGCGCATTGTCGCTGATAGTTTGAGTCCGTTTAGTAGCTTCTATATTTTTAAAATTGACTATTGATTCCCAACTTGCTTTCATACCCAGCGGGTCGCCGTAAGTTTCGGTAAAACCGTTTACAAAATCAATTTGCGAAGCCAAATCCTGCACCCATTTTATAGAATATTCATCGTAAGTTCTCAAATCACCTGTTTTATAAAACTTTATTAATGTGGCTATTACATCTTTTTGATTGTCATTTTCGGCAACCATAGCCGCTTTTTCCAACCAACCTACTATTCGCTCGATAGCTTGTGTGTAAAGTCCACCCACTTTGTAGGTTTTTTCCACTAATTTTCCATTTTCTTTTACCAACTTACTATTCAAACCATACGAAATAGGTCGTGGGTCATTAGCAATTTTCATGTTGGCGTAAAAATCTTCAACTTCCATTTGGGTAATGCCTTTGCCATAATAATTATTGCCCGAAGTGCGAATTAAATCCACACCATCGGCCTGATTGGTACGTTTGGGATAAATAGTAGGGTCGAAAATAACCGGTAAAAGTTTTTGCAATAAATCATCTATTGTTTCATCTTTCGCCAGTACATCTTTTAATTTGTCTTTCTCAATCGAATGAAGAACATTTATAAAATATTCGGGTGTAAAACCAGGTACAAATTTGTCTTCCGAATAATGATGATGAATGCCATTACCCATCCAAACCCGTTTTAAATAAGCAGTTAAACTCTGAAAATCAGCACTTTTTCGATCATCTTTAAATTCTACATACATAGTTTCCAATGTGCGACGAACAGTGAGATTGTATTTGTTATTTTGATCGTACAAAATGTCGCGTCCTTCGAGAGCTGCCTGATTTAGAAAATAAATCAGTTCCTTTTGTTTCAAACTCAGTTTTTCGAAATCGGGTACACGATAACGTAGAATTTCGATATCGGCAAATTTATCTACCGAATAATTAAAACTTTCGTTTTCAGTCATTGCAACAACTTGATTACTAAATGCTAACACAGTTGCCATCATAATTATAAATAAATTTTTTTTTGACATTATTATTATTTTGCTT
>DYSC01000239.1 GCA_020726365.1 Porphyromonas sp. | reverse complement strand
AAAAGCGGTAGCTTTTATTCTAACCAAGCGTAGGCAAGAGCCATACGCTCACCATCCGGCACGAAGTTTTTTACGTTACAGTGAGCCCGACCCGTAGGGGCACCACAAAACAAGCATTTTGAAACAAAAATTAAACGATAAATGCATACAGAATAGGGATTTACACATTATTTGAGGGATTTTTTAACGACTTATAGAATTTTTTTTCAAAATATTTTGCATAATCAAAAATAATGTGTTTCTTTGCAAGCATAAAGGTACTGTATTTCTTTCGCGGTTTAGGTATGTCTCTCCCTTTTTCGGAACTGATATTGTTTTAGCCCTCGTTTGTTTATGTGGTTCTTGAAAAACACTATTAATCATTTTTTATTTATTTTTTTATGAACATTTACGTAGGTAACTTAAGTTACAAAGTTCGCGAAAACGACCTTCAGGGCGTTTTAGAAGAGTATGGCAAAGTTGAATCTTGCAAAATTATCAAAGATCGTGAAACCGGAAAATCTAAAGGTTTTGCTTTTGTAGAAATGGCTGACGATGCTGCTGCTAACAAAGCAATCGAAGAATTGAACGGCGCTGAATTTGATGGCCGTACCATGGTAGTAAAAGAAGCACGCCCAAAAGCATAATTCTTTTTAATAAACGAATTTAAAACTTCTGTCGACTCTAAGTTGACAGAAGTTTTTTTACATAAAAGGCAAAGTAATGCCATAACATTTTATATCTTTGTTCGTTATTATTCACTAAAGTGAAAATATTAATGAAAAAAACTCTTTATTTTCTAATTGCAGTACTGTATTTTGTATCGTGTAAGCCCGACGAGCCGAAAGTGAAATATGTATATGAACCGAACCCACATTATAAATGGGGTTATGCTGAATTTTATGGTGCATTTTACGACGAATACAATATCAATAACAATGTACTTTCGCTTTCGCTGTTTAGTGATTCGCTCGAAGTAAAAGATGGTAATTTAACTGGATTGGGTCAATACCTTTATATCGAAGATATTTTTGTACCTTCAAACGACACCATTTTACCTGAAGGGAAATATGTTTCTGACTCAACAGGCAAAGCATTTACATTTTACCCCGGAGATCAGTTTCCGGTTGATGAATTTAAAATTGATGTCGGTGCATTTATGTATTATATCGAAAAAAATAAAAGCTTTACAGCTATGAAGCAAGTGAGCAGGGGGTCGTTTACGGTAAAAATTACTGATTCGGCACACACAATCGACTGCGATTTTGTACTCTCGGACAGCACCAAAGTTACCGGGTCGTTTACCGATACACTTCCACATTTCGATTTCACATCGCATCCGGCAGGCGTAAAACGCCATAAAATTAAGTTAGCATTGTAAGCAAATCTTACAAAAAAAGTCTGTTATTTTAATTATCTTTGTTCTAAATTTCAAAACGAAATGTCTATGGAAGCCCAACTCAACGAAGCTAAGAAGCTGTATGCTTGCGAGATGCGTACTACCGAACATATTTTTGAATCAGACTATGGTGCGCTTGTTTGGTTGTGGCAGGTCGATGGATGCGCACATTGAACGCAAA
>DYSC01000238.1 GCA_020726365.1 Porphyromonas sp. | reverse complement strand
GCAATAAGACAAAAGCTATTTTATCGTGGCCAATTTGGTTTAACTCCAGTCAAAAATATTATTATCCCTTGTCCTTTGGGCACAAAATGCCCTCTGCTTTTCCTTTTTTAACTAATGGAACGTACCTCGCCCATACACTTCAGTGTTGGTCTTCATAATTTCCTCCTTTCTTTGTTTTTATGCCGCTTCGATGAGCTTATCAAACTCTTCCCAGTCGGCTTTATAAAAATGATGTTCATATAATTTCAATTCAATTTGATGTCCGCTTCTGGTAATTTTGGCAGGAACTGATATAAACCAGTCAATAAATGTCTGGTGCTCCTGTCGTTTAAATCTATTTTTCTTTTGGCGCATCATTACTGACAGGTTATAAGCAAATACGCCTAACTGCCACAAAATATCGTTCGCCCAAAAATCATCTGTTAGTGTCGCTCCTGCCATGGCTTGCCCCTTTACCTGTTCAATCCATGTTTCACTTGTTGAACGTTGTTTGTAAATCTCATGTAATTGGGCGGCATCCATATCGTAACTACTTATATAGCAAGAGTATTTATAAACCGGCACAATAGATTTTTCACCAAGATATTCGACCTCTACATATTCTTTAACACTGCGTATGGCTTTCAATGTTCTTGATTTGCTCCATCCATGTGCCTTATAAGTAAACTCACAGATGGCAATATCTTTCTTCCCTTTGATTGGCTCCCAGGTTTTAGATTTAAGCAGTTTTTTCAAATTCTTCAATTTTACCTTAACAAGATAATCCCAACCAAAAAATTCCAACAAGTCGAAAAGTTCTCCTGAAAAGAACCCGCTGTCAGCCCTAAAAAACACTGTTTTTATAGTTTCAGGCAAACTGGATTTAACTTCTTTAAGAAAATCAACAATCCCGTTGCTTGTATAAGCTGAACCGGTTCTAAACCATGTATGGTACAATAGTTTCATCTCGCTGACGAAAACTAACAGGGGGTGATAACTTTTTGCACCTTTTTTTGTCGTATTAAACCCTTTGGCTGCCCCTTCCTGATTGCCGCATACCGATTTTACAGTGGAGTCGGCATCCAGTGTTATACTTGTAAGACCGCTTTCTTTCAGCCAGCGTGCATTTTTTGACAACAAAAAGGATTGTAATTTCCGGGCACCACTTTGACCAAGATTCTTCAGTGTCGTGGATATAGCATTTTCGTTTATTGCCTTGTTCAGTTTTAGCAAAACCCTCACTAAACCGTCTCCTGTAAATGAGGCAATTTTGCAAATACGGTTTATTCCACAAAACGAAGACATGACAATTGAAAACAAAATCTGGTTAATTGCAAACTTTGTAGCACTATGCCACTCGGTTGGGAATAGAGTGCTGACTGATTTTATAATGCCTTGTTGGTTCATGTATTTTGCTACTGTATTAAGCCCTGAATACCTGGTGATGTTATTCCCTGTAAATGAAGCTTTAACAATTTTTGATTGGCCGTTTAATTTTTTCTTTGTATTTTTCATCCTGAAAGTGATGTTTTTTGTTTTGTTTTTTATTTGTAACGACTTGAAGATAAACAATTAACATCACTTTTGCTAATT
>DYSC01000080.1:7202-9191 GCA_020726365.1 Porphyromonas sp. | reverse complement strand
GACGGACAAACTCTCCAAACTCTCTATAACTTGATTTCCTAATTCTGTTTTAATTTTGATATGGTTTTGCACCTCAACAACAAATGGATTGCCTTCGAAACTACCCCGTACCGATTCAAAGTCTTGATGTTTCTGTTTTTCATCACCATCCACTCCAAAACCGGTTTTAGCATTCAAGTTGAATTCTTTATTTGCATCGCTATAAATCATCTTGTCCAATTTCACTACCGAATCTTTCCATGATTCAATCGTTGCAATTAAATTATCAATCGTAACTTCTGCTATTGATTTTTTCCAATTTAGTTCTAATTTTTCTATTGCCCACGTCCATTCATAATCGTAATATTGTTCGTGAATTTCTTCAAACTGGCTCTGAATTTCGGACAAAGTAAGTTTATTTTCTTCAATATCATTCAAAAGCATATCAACCACTTTTTTGGGAGCAATTAATCCCGATATGTCAATCCATTCGCCACTACCTTGTTCAAAATCGGGCTTTAAATGGGCACGAAGTTGCTCAATATTGGCAAAGTGTGACTTTTGCAAACGAGAAATAAGTGAGTTTCCCAAAAATTTAGTAATAGCAATGGTATATAATTCTAAACCGTGACGGAGCGACGAATTTTTAATACTACAATTTTGATACGTATAAACTTCGGTTGTTTCGCCGGCAATTTGTTTCAAATTGGTCAACACTTCCACACCTTTCATCATTTTACCTATGGTGTAAGGGCTTAACAGATTAAAGTTGATAGGGTCAATTTTATGACTGTCCTTGCGATTATCGCGCTTTGGCCATTTTTGTGCATCGCGAATTGTTCCTACGCTTCGCAGGTTTACGCCGGGCACCAAGTAACTTTCAGTGGCATTTTCGATTAAATACGAAAAGGGTAAATCCGATGTGTCGGAATGTTTGTAATGACGACCCATAACTAATGTAAAAGCGCCAATTCGTGCGGGCCACAACAAATACGAATCGCTGGTGGTTTTAGATCCACGCTCACAAATTCCCTGGTGGATAGGTCCCAACTTATACATGTGGTTGCTTTGATTGGAACCGCTACCAGCATTCAAAAATGAGAACATTCCCGCAATCAGCAAGGTGGATTTGTGATGCGAAACAGTGTAAGGTCCAGCAAATATGGCAGTTGCTTCGCCATGTAAACCCTGACAGTTGGAGAAAAACAACGAATCGAGAGCTGAATAATGTTTGCCCATTAAGCAACCCTGCCCCACAAAACAACGCGAAATAAGTGTAGAATCGGTAACAGAAACGCCCGAACAAAGAATAAAATCGTTGCATTTTACACCCGAACCAACCAAAACCGGTGCTTGTTCGTTGCTATTGATAGAGCCATTTTCGAGTAGCGAAGCACCTTCGACAATAGCACAATCACCAATTCGCACATTTTTGATGCTACCGCAATTTACAATTCGAACGTTTTTGCCAATATATCCCGTATTCGAACTTACCGATGCCGCATAACTATCAATCAGTGTTTGCAAATTCTGAATTAAATCGGGGCGATGGCGGTAAAGCGTTAGAATATAGGCTAATGGAGCCGAAAGTTCGTCGTAAATTGGAATTTCGCGACCACCACCTTCGTTCATTACCGGCACTTTCACTCCATTTCCAAAGCTCGATTCGCCTTCCACAATTATCAGGTTTACATTTTCGATATACGAACCATCGCCAATTTTGTAGTTTGCCACATAGTTGTGAATTTTATCAATAAACACATCGTTGCCAATTTCGCAATTATGTAAGCAGCAATTGTTTATGCCGGCGTGCTTTTTAAAACCACCTGCCAATTCAAACACTTTATTATAAGTACCCAATTTATTCTTGCCTGAAAAATGTACGTTGCTGAAGAATCGTGGCGAAAAGTCTTCGGCAACCTCTACGTCATTCCAGTTTTCGGCAGAACAGCCATAAACGGTGAGTGTTGCTATTTCTTTGTCGGTAAGTTGACGATACATATTGTTGAT
>DYSC01000080.1:0-7102 GCA_020726365.1 Porphyromonas sp. | reverse complement strand
TGTTGATTTGATAATGTGATGATATAAACTTTACAAACTATCTTCGTACTTTTGAAACAGAAAATCGTTGTACGGATAACGTTCAACGTGGATTTCTTTGATTTTATTATACATTAATTCTTTTAATTGGTCGATATTTTGCTTTTCGCGTGCCGATATGAAAAGGCAATTGTCATGCATTTTTGACATCCACGAATTTTTCAAATCTTCCAGACTTAGATTCTCCCGCTTTATAGACGACAAATCATCTTCTTCTTTCGGCGTGTATGTAAATGCATCTATCTTATTAAATACCAGAATAGTCGGCTTTTCGCGTGGGTCAATTTCTTTCAGTGTTTGATTGACTATTTCTAATTGTTCTTCGAAATTTGGATGCGAAATATCCACCACATGAATGAGCAAATCGGCTTCGCGCACTTCGTCGAGTGTCGATTTAAATGATTCAATCAGGTTGGTAGGCAATTTGCGGATAAAACCTACGGTGTCCGATAGTAAAAAGGGTAAATTTTCGATAATTACCTTGCGCACCGTAGTATCGAGTGTTGCAAAAAGTTTATTTTCGGCAAAAACATCCGACTTACTCAGCATATTCATCATGGTAGATTTGCCCACATTGGTATATCCTACCAACGCCACACGCACCATTTTTCCGCGATTTTTGCGCTGTGTCGACATTTGTTTGTCAATATCTTTTAAGTTTTGCTTGAGCAATGATATTTTTGTCAGAATTATTCGGCGGTCGGTTTCAATTTGTGTTTCACCCGGTCCACGCATACCAATACCACCCTGCTGACGCTCAAGGTGTGTCCAAAGGCGGGTTAAACGTGGTAACATGTATTGCAACTGTGCCAGCTCTACTTGCGTTTTCGCATTGGCTGTTTGCGCCCGTTTCGCAAAAATGTCTAGAATGAGGTTGGTGCGGTCGAGTATCAATACCTTTAGTTCACCTTCAATATTGCGTAGCTGCTTTGGCGAAAGTTCATCGTCGAAAATCACCAAACCAATATCGTTTGCATCCACATATTCCTTTATTTCCTGCAATTTACCAGGACCCACAAATGTTTTAGGATTTGGGTAGTCGATACGCTGAAAAAAGAGCTTGTCGGGTGTAGCACCGGCAGTGTCGGCCAAAAAAGCCAACTCATCCAAGTATTCACGCGAGCGCTCATTATTTTGATGCTGTGTAATTAGCCCTACAAGTACAGCTTTTTCCTGATAAATTTCGGTTTGCATAAAGGATTTTTATTTTTAACAAAAAAACCGCTTGGAAAAATATCCAAACGGTTTTATATACTATCTTTCGATTCTCCGATTTACCGTCGGGGGGGGTGTAATCGTTTTTCGTTTACCAGTGTTACTATTGCAGTTTGAAGTTAACTGGTAGCGTATATTTTACACGTACCGATTTACCGCGCTGCTTACCCGGACTCCACTTAGGCATTGATTTGATTACGCGGATAGCTTCTTTGTCCAAGCTTGAATCAACCGGACGAACAACTTCCACATCTACAATCGATCCATCTCTATTTACCACAAATTGGCAAATAACACGACCTTGAATTCCGTTTTCCTGGGCAATAACCGGATATTTAACGTTTTCACCTAAGAATTTAAATAATGCAGCATCTCCTCCTGGAAACGAAGGCATGGTCTCAACTACTTGGAATACAACATCATCTTCTTCTTGGATGGGAGCAGCTACAGGAGCTTGTATTACCACTTCTTTGTTTTTGTCGTCTTCAGTATTTATATCAACACTTTCAACAATTACATCATCTTCAACGATGTTAATCACTTCCACAACATCAGGCACAGGAGGTGGTGGAGGAGGTGGGAGTTCTTGTTGTGTTTGTACAATTTCAATTTCTTCTTCTGCCAGCATTTCGGTATTGAACGAGTCGTAAACTTTTACTTCCGATTCTGTCCATTCAAAACCGATATACAACAACGATAAAACCATAACAAGTCCCATCATCGCAAAGAGTACTTTTTTGTCTTCGAGCGAGGCTTTAGGTGATTTCTTTAATTCCATATTTTATTGTAGTTTTTTATGTTTTTTCTGAACGGCAAATGTAATATTATTTTTTGAAAGTTTATTCTGTTAACGGTATTTTTTGAAAATTATTTGATATTTTACTCTGAATGAAGCAGAAAAGATGATTTTTTCGTTACACTTATACAATTTTTTCACTTTTTACCGTTTTTAATTTCGCTTGTTTGGTCGAACAGCTTTTGCCACATTTCCGAAAAAGCACTATCTTTGATTTTTAATTGATAAAAAATTATTGCTTTTATGCTACAAAAAAGCATTGCCTTTGTATTTCTATTTCTATTTTTCATTTCTTTTGCCGGATTTTCGCAAGCCGGAAGTTCGGTGTATTCATTTTTGGATTTGCCTGTTTCGTCGCGAATTGCAGCATTGGGAGGTACCAATATTTCGTTGCGCGATAATGATTTGAGCTTTGCATTTCGAAATCCGGCGCTGCTTACTGCCGAAAACGATAAGCAGATAAGCCTGAGTATGGCTAATTATTTGGCTGATATTAAATTTGGTTCTGCCATGTATGGTTTCAATCTGAAAGGAAAAAATTACCTTGCCGTGGGTGTACAATACATCGATTATGGCAAATTTGATGGACGTGATGTTTTAAATTTAGAAACTGGTGAATTTGGAGCTAAAGATATGGCGTTAAATATTGTGTACGCCCGTCCACTAACCGATAAATTTACGGTTGGGGGAGCATTTAAGCCAATATACTCTGTTTTCGAAAATTATACGAGTTATGGTGTTGCGTTGGATGCCGGTGCAAGCTATTCCGACCCCAAAAACTTCTTTTCGGCCGGTTTGGTTTTCCGAAATATGGGAACGCAGCTAAAGGGATACTATCGCAACGAAGATGGGCAACACTACGAACCACTTCCTTTCGATATTCAGTTGGGAATGAGCAAGAAGCTAAATCATGCGCCGTTTCGGTTTTCGCTGACTTTACATAATTTACAACAGTGGAAACTCAGCTACTTCAGTACTAATGAGTCGAGCACAAGTATCGATGAAGATAATGTTGAGCAAATTGGTTTTGTGGATATGGCATTTCGTCACACCATTTTAGGAGTAGAATTTGTGCATGGAAAGAACTTTTATTTAGCAGCAGCCTACAACCATCGCAGGCACAACGAGCTGAAAATGCACGGATTTAAAAGTACCGCAGGTTTTTCGTTTGGCGGAGGCATAAAATTGTATAAGTTTCAGGTTGGATTCGGCAGCACTACTTTCCAAACCGGCAATGTGGCTTATCAGTTTAGTATAGCTACTTCGCTTAACCAGTTTAAATTATAATGAAAAGGATAATTGTTGCAGTTGATGGGTTTTCGTCGTGTGGTAAAAGTACGATGGCAAAAGAACTTGCCCGCGAAACGGGCTATATTTATGTGGATACCGGCGCAATGTATAGGGCAGTTTCGCTGTTTTGCATTCGCAAAGGATTGATGACCGACAGCAAAATGAACGAAGAAGCCATCGCCAGCGAACTCGAAAATATGCAACTTGAGTTTAAAACAAACACCGACGGAAAATCTGAAATTTACCTCAACGGCGAAAATGTTGAAAACATCATTCGTACACTCGAAGTGGCCAGCGGTGCAAGTCGCGTAAGTACATTGGGTGTGGTGCGTCGCGAATTGGTTCGGCAGCAGCAACTAATGGGAAACAACAAAGGCATTGTGATGGATGGAAGGGATATTGGTACCGTAGTTTTTCCACAGGCTGAATTAAAAATTTTCCTCACTGCTTCGCCCGAAATTCGTGCACAACGTCGCCTCCTCGAAATGAAAGCCAAAAGTGAATCAGTTGATTACGATGCTGTTTTGACAAATGTAAAAGAGCGCGATGAGCGCGATGTAAACCGCACCGAAAGTCCGCTCCGCAAAGCCGACGATGCCATCGAAATTGATAACTCGAACCTCACACCTGCCGAACAACAACAAATTCTACGAACATTATTTGCCGAAAAAACGTTAGAATAAGCAGTTTATAGTTTTTAGTAAATAGTTTATAGTAACGTGGAAACAGATATTGAAATAGATAAAAAATCAGGCTTTTGTTTTGGTGTGGTAAATGCCATACAGAAAGCCGAAGAGGAATTGGCAAAAGGCGAGACGCTTTATTGCTTAGGTGATATTGTTCATAATGGCGAAGAGGTGGAGCGCCTTGCTGCCTTGGGAATGATAACCATTACGCACGAAGAGTTTGCAAAACTGCACGATGTGAAAGTGCTGCTGCGGGCACACGGTGAACCGCCAAGCACCTACGAAATTGCAAAGCAAAATAATATTACTTTAGTTGATGCTTCGTGTCCGGTGGTGCTCAAATTGCAATTGCGCATCAAAAAAGCCTACGAAACCATACCAACTCTCGATACGCAAATCGTTATTTATGGCCATCACGGTCATGCTGAGGTGAATGGCTTGGTGGGACAAATAGATGGAAATGCCATAGTGATTGAAGACGAAAGTGAGTTGGATATAGTGGATTTTTCGAAAAACATCCGCTTGTTTTCGCAAACTACCAAATCGCTAAGTGGTTTTAATCAGTTAGTTGAAACGGTGCAATCGAAGATGGGGAATGATGCAAATTTAGAATTTTCCGATACAATTTGTCGTCAGGTTGCCAATAGAATCCCAAATATTACTACCTTTGCACAACAAAACGATATTATAATCTTTGTGAGTGGTAAAAAGAGCTCGAATGGTAAAGTGCTTTACGACCACGCGCTTTCGATAAATCCAAATTCGTATGTAGTTTCGAAACCCGATGAATTGGAAACATTGAACATTGACCTGACAAAGAAAATCGGTATTTGTGGTGCGACTTCTACGCCTCGCTGGCTTATGGAAGCCGTAATGGACAAGCTGAACGAGATGGCTGCTAAAGCCTGATAAAATATTAAAGCAATATGGAACTTGATTGGAAAAATCTTGGTTTTGGTTATATGAAAACGGATTTTAATATCCGTTGTAATTATTCGGATGGTGCATGGGGCGAACTCGAAGTGCACGATAACGAATATATTTCGCTCCATATGGCAGCTACTGTTTTGCATTACGGACAGGAATCTTTCGAAGGATTGAAAGCTTTTCGTGGCAAGGATGGTAAAATCCGTATTTTCCGTATGCGCGATAATGCCCTGCGTATGCAGGACTCGAGCGATGGAACATTAATGGCGCGTGTTCCTGTAGAATTGTTCGAAGAAGCTGTGCTGAAAGCTGTGAAACTCAACGAGCGTTTTGTACCGCCTTACGAATCGGGTGCTGCGCTTTACATTCGTCCGGTGCTCTTTGGCAGTGGTGCACAAGTGGGAGTGAAACCATCTCACGACTATATGTTTATTGTATTTGTAACGCCGGTTGGTCCTTATTTTAAAGGTGGTTTTCAAACCACACCTTTCGTTATTATGCGTCAATACGACCGCTCAGCACCGCTTGGCATGGGTAAATACAAAGTAGGTGGTAATTACGCTGCCAGCCTTGTAGCCGTAAAACACGCCGCCGAACTGGGGTACTCCAATGTATTTTATTTAGATGCCAAAGAAAAAAAATACATCGACGAATGTGGTGCTGCTAACTTTTTTGGTGTAAAAAACAACACTTATGTTACGCCCAAATCCGAATCAATACTTCCATCTATCACCAACAAAAGCTTAATAGTGTTAGCCGAAGAAATTGGTTTGAAAGTAGAGCAGCGCCATGTCCCGGTCGAAGAATTAGCCACATTCGAAGAGGCGGGAGCCTGTGGCACTGCTGCCGTTATTAGTCCTATTGAGCGTATCGACGACTACGATACCGGCATTTCGTACGTTTTTACCAAAGATGGCAAGCCCGGTCGCGTGAGCGACAAACTGTATCATAAATTACAAGCCATCCAATATGGCGACGAACCCGATACGCACGGTTGGGTTACGGTGGTGGAATAGAAATAAAAAAGAGCTTGCAGTTTTTACTACAAGCTCTTTTTTATTTCTATTCCACTGAAAACTTATAAATGCACCATTCGTCGTATTTCTGACCCGGGCGCAAAAGTGGGCTTGGGAAGTGCGCAATGTTTGGTGAATTTGGGAATTCCTGCGTTTCCAAACAAACGGCATCCTGTCGGTCGTAAGTTTTACCTTCTTTGCCGGTTTGTTTTTCCACCCAATTAGCGGTATACACCTGTATTCCGGGCTGTGTGGTAAGCACTTCCATTTTACGTCCGCTTATGGGTTCGTACACATAGCCAGCCAAAACCAAATCGCCTTGTTGCTCTTTGCTGACACACCAATTATTGTCAATTCCCCAGCCATGTACAAAAGCCTCGTCGTCGATGCGCTCACCAATAACTACCGGTTTGCGAAAATCAAACGCACTGCCTTCCACGGGACGAATTTCGCCCGAGGGCGCAGACGATTCGTCAAGAATTGTATAGAAATCGGCATTTACCTGTAAAAGGTGGTCTTTCACTGTTCCGTTTCCTGCACCTTTCAGGTTGAAATACGAGTGCTGCGTCAGTCCGATAACTGTTGGTTTGTCGGTTGTAGCTTCGTAATGAATGCTCAACGCATTGTCGTTTGAGAGTTCGTACGTGAGCGTAATCTGCAAATTTCCGGGATAACCTTCTTCGCCATCGGGCGAGAAAAGTGCCAGTACTATTTTACTTTCTGATGTAGAAACCACATCCCACACTTTGGTATTGTAAGCATCTACACCGCCGTGCAACGCATTGGTTCCATTGTTTACAGCCAACGAATATTCTACGCCATCAATTTTGAATTTGCCGTCTTTAATTCGATTGGCAAAACGACCACAAACTGCGCCGTAATACTCTTCTTTTTCGATTATTTCGTCTAAAGTATCGAAAGCAAGCACCACATCGTCGAATTTTTTATTACGGTCGGGCGCAAAAAGACGAATGATTTTGGCACCATAATTCGTAATATCGCACGACATGCCGCTGGCATTTACTATGGTATAAAGCGATACGGGTTTATCGTCAATTATTTTTCCCATTTAATTATTTTTTTAAACCACATTTGTTTTTTTTATTTTTGAATCACAAAAGGACACATAAGTT
>DYSC01000237.1 GCA_020726365.1 Porphyromonas sp. | reverse complement strand
CTTAATTCCTCTGTTACTGCAGGCGGATTATAAAGCGGAGCAGCAGAATGTCCGATTATATATTTTCCGAATGTTGTTAAATTTTGTCGCTTTGCTAATACGGTTGTTGCACTGTATTGCTGAGTAGAAGTGGAATGTATTCCTAAATCCTGCCATCCGCCGCCAAGCTGATAATCGGTAATTACGGAATAATTATCCGCTATTCCACCCATATCCGTATGCCCTGTGGATTGTATCATTGCATTATACTGAACGGCTGCTAAACCTGCATTCGGAGTAAAAGTCCAGTAACCGTAATCCAAAAAATCATCTACAGCTACTCCATTGACTGTAAGCCCAACAGGTTCCGGATTCTGATTGCTGATGGTGAAAGCTACATCAATGTATGTTAACCCGGTCTGGCTGCTTACCCTGATGCCTGACAGTTCAAATTTAGCTGCTGTGCCTATTGGAAAATTATAATCTATGCCTGTGCTTACATATCGCCTGAAATTACCAAATACATATTTGCCGGTTCCATATCCTGACATTCCATCGGCGCTTGCCGTAACATCTAATCTATTTGCGCCTGTTGTTATTATTCCATCGGTAAATGACAGGGCGTTTGATATTTCCTGATTATTTGTTAAGGTAACTCCTGCACTGTTATTTATGCTGAAATTTTCAAATATAGTTGTTGTTGTTCCGCCAATATTTTGATTGGCTGTTCCTGCAAATTCCACGGTGCCTGTTGTGGCTCCTGCCAGAGCTACGCTTGCTGTTGCATTGTTTGTCCAGTTTCCTTTTACGTTTAATTGTCCGTCAACCTGAATAGACGAAAGACTTTCATTGGTTACATTACCATCTGCCGTTACTGTTCCTCCTGATATTATTTTTACAATGCCACTATTATAATTGTTTAATGCTGTTGTACTGCCTGATGTTATGGCTGTGCTGCTTGCCTGAACTTTGAATATCGCTCCTTTTACTCTTAATTCATCCGTTTCTTGCCCATAAATATAAGTTTGTGCATTTCCAATAAATAGAAGAAATGAAACAACAACTAGCTTAAAAATAGTTTCAATACTATTTGATATAATTATTTGCTTAAAATGAAGTGTTGGAAAAATTGCACTCTTTGATAATTGTTTTAAAAAATGTGCGTTGGGCAAGAAAAAAAAAACATCGAGTCGGCTTGAGTGTCGGCTTTCTTGTCTTGTCAATATTTCGTTTTTCTGTCCTTTCATAATGGTTTACTTTCTATTTTAGTTCTGTCGTCTATTTTTCACACTTGCCGCCAACGGCAGTCCGTCTAATAACCCTCTTTAAAATTAATTTAACTAAAATTTGGCGCCGCAAAAGTAGCCATTAAATCCATTCTAAGACCGTTGCAAACCAAAAACTTAACAACTATTTAATATATTGATAAACTGGTATATGTATTGATTTTTTTGTTATCGTTGAATCATGAAACAAGAAACAAAAATTGGATTTGCCGACCTAATGGTTTCAGGCAGAAAAATAAAGGATGATTTTTTTGTCAGGGTTAACCTCGACAAAGCAATTCCGAAAGAATTGTTTTCGTCGACCCAAAGGGCAAATTACGCTATTGCGTA
>DYSC01000236.1 GCA_020726365.1 Porphyromonas sp. | reverse complement strand
TACTACCGTCACCGAGAGTTTGGTCGTTGTGAGTGGAAGTAATTTGCGGACTTTCATTTTCATAAGCATATCCTTGAAATATTAAAAACGGGTATCCCAAATTGTCGGCACCGTTTATTCCCCAATAATCATTTGTTCCGTTTACACTTTCGCAGGTGAAATCCCAGCCGAAGTTAATAAAAGTTGATGCTGTTTGCATTTGTGTAGTTAATTTTGGTGTTGCACCAATACCTGATGTTTGTTGTGATGTATTATAATCGAAATAATTTGCCGTAAATGTAGTGTTTGTTCCGATAGAAGAAATAAAACCTTTGTCGGTAGGATTTGTTGCATTTTCATACGTAACAGAACCTGTTGAGTAACAATATTCTATAAATTTATCATTACCCGAATATGTTACAAAACCTGCAAAATCTGTTTCTATGCTTCCCGAATATCTACTTACGTTTCCAAATGAATAACAGTTTGTAATGTTCCCGTCGGAAGCGCCTGCAAAACCGGCAGCCCAAGTGTTAGCAGCGGTGTTACCGGTTGAATAACAAGAATTTATTGTACCCGCACCCAAATATCCGATAAATCCACCAACCGTATTATCGCCCGTAGCATTACCCGTAGCGTAACAATTTTCGGCACTGCCCCATAGCCAACCTATAAGCCCGCCTATTGTATTGTTTCCGGTTACAGTGCAGGTAGAATAACAATTTGTAATAGTCGCATTATCGCCGAATGAACCAACAATTCCGCCTACGGTACAATCGCCGTTAACAGTTCCGGTTGAGTAGCAATTTGAAATATCACCGCCTTTGCTCCAACCTACCAATGCCCCTGTATCCCAATAAACATCATTCTGACTTAAGTTAATATAAACATTAGTAACACCTAAATTTTTTATTTCGGCAGTACTTGAAATTGCACTAAACAAAGCAGCTCCGTCTTGCTCTCTGTTTATGGTAAGATTACTGATAATGTGTCCGTTGCCGTTGTAAGTTCCGCTAAATTCGTTTCCGCTATCATATCCCCCAATTGGGGTGAAACCTTGCCCTAAAAACCAAGTTGAAGTTTCAGAGGCATCTATGTCGGCAACTTGAATGTAATATACATTCCAAAAGGTGCTGTTTTGCGAAATCCAATACAGATTTTCCAGAGTGGCAATTTGTAAAGGGTTATTAACTGTGCCGTCTCCCGCAGCAGGAGGCGTTGCTGTTTGAGCAAATATTTGCAACGAAAGAAAAATTGCAAGTGTAAAGGTAAATAATTTTTTCATTGTGATATTTTTAAAGATTACTAAATTTTGAAAGATGCAAAACCTGTGTTTAAAGGTCTTGCATCTTTGTTTTTGTTACTTTTTAATCAATTTTGATGTAAAAATTTCTTTATCTGTTGAAATTTTCACAATATAAATACCGCTATCAAAACCTGATAAATCAATTTCATAATTTGAAAATTGGTTAATTTGAAAATTTGAAGATGATTGAATTGTTTTACCGGTAATGTCGGTGATTTCTAAGTTTTTAACGCTGACAGGTTCGTTGAACCCTGTCAGGTTAATGATGCCGCTTGTGGGGTTCGGGTAAATTAAAATTCCGTTTGCAGATAAATCTGCAATTCC
>DYSC01000011.1 GCA_020726365.1 Porphyromonas sp. | reverse complement strand
TTTTTTAGCTTAACTAGTGGTCCTAATATTGGGGAGTATTATAGTTTACTATCTCTAAAAAAATAGTTATCTTTGTGGCTCAAAAAAATTAAACGTTTTTAGGTATGAACATTTCGTATAATTGGCTGAAAAACTATATCAATACTGATATTGATGCTGTTGAACTGGGAAAAGCACTAACTTCGATTGGACTTGAAGTAGGTAGTGTGGAAGAAGTACAAACCGTAAAAGGTGGACTCGAAGGATTGGTAATTGGCGAAGTACTCACGTGTGCCGACCATGAAAATTCGGACCATTTGCATGTTACCACAGTGAATGTTGGCTCAGGCGAACCTTTGCAAATTGTATGTGGAGCGCCCAATGTAGCTGCAGGACAAAAAGTGGTTGTGGCAACTGTGGGAATTGTGCTTTATTCGGGCGACGAAAGTTTTACTATTAAACGTTCCAAAATTCGTGGTGTAGAATCCATGGGGATGATTTGTGCGGAGGACGAAATTGGAATCGGAACAAGTCACGATGGCATTATTGTATTGCCTGCCGAAGCCGTGGTAGGTACATTAGCCAAAGATTATTACGGAATTAAAAGCGATTTTCTGATTGAAGTGGATATTACGCCTAACCGCGTGGATGCTGCTTCGCATTATGGTGTGGCGCGCGATTTGGCGGCTTATTTTGCTTTGAAAAATCCTGAAATTAAATTGATGAAGCCTTCTGTAGAAGCTTTTAAAGTTCAAAATACAAATCTGACCATTCCTGTAAAGGTTGAAAACCCCGAAGCTTGTCCGCGTTATTCGGCAGTTACAATTTCGGGTGTGAAAGTAGCCGAATCGCCCGATTGGTTAAAAAATGCATTGTTGATTATCGGACTTCGCCCTATTAATAATATTGTCGATATTACTAACTTTGTACTGCACGAACTAGGACAACCGCTCCATGCTTTCGATGCCGATAAAATTACATCAAAAGAAGTGCGCGTAAAATGCTTGTCCGAAGGAACGCCTTTTGTAACGCTGGATGGCGCTGAACGCAAACTGAATGCTGCCGATTTGATGATTTGCGATGGCGATAAACCGATGTGTATTGGTGGTGTGTTTGGCGGATTAAGCTCAGGTGTAACCGAAACCACGCAAAATGTATTTTTGGAAAGTGCTTATTTTCATCCGGTGTCCATTCGCAAAACAGCTAAACGTCACGGATTAAATACCGATGCTTCGTTCCGCTACGAGCGTGGCTGCGACCCAACCAATACCATTTATGTGCTGAAACGTTGTGCGTTACTTATTCAGGAAGTGGCAGGTGGAAGCATTTCGAGCGAAATTGTGGATATTTACCCGAATGAGGTGAAAACGTTTGAAGTGGCGGTTAGTTTGCAAAAAATAAATTCGCTCATTGGTAAAGAAATTGGGCGCGAAAATATTGAAACAATTTTGGGCGCGTTGGAAATGAAAATTGCTGAACGTACCGAAACCGGTTATGTGTTGCATGTGCCGGCTTACCGTGTGGATGTGCAGCGCGATGTGGATGTGATTGAGGATATTTTACGCATTTATGGTTATAACAATGTGGAAATTGGCGAAAACTTGGTTTCTACGCTGAGTTACAGTTCGAAGCCCGACAGTCATAAACTTCAAAATCTGATTGCAGAGCAACTCACAGCACAGGGATTCAACGAAATTCTGAATAATTCGCTAACAAAAGGTGGATATTATATCGATTTAACTTCATTTCCGGCAGCAAATAGCGTCAAGATTATCAATGCATTGAGTTCCGATTTGAACGTGATGCGTCAGACTTTGCTCTTTGGTGGACTCGAGAATATTGCTTACAACGTAAATCGCCAAAATGCTGATTTGAAATTCTACGAATTCGGAAATTGCTATTATTACAACTCCGAAAATAAAAAAGAAGGAGAAACGCTGGCTGCTTATTCCGAAGATTATCACTTGGGCTTATGGCTTACCGGAAATAAACTTGGTCAGTCGTGGACTACAGCTGAACAAAAGTCGAGCATTTACGAGTTGAAAGCCTATATCGAAAACATATTCAGCCGTTTAGGCGTTAATGTACGTAAGTTGGTGGTGGGCGAATTTGCCGACGATTTGCTTGCCGAGGCTTTGACAGTTTACAGTACACGTGGTTTTCAGTTAGCGGTTTTTGGTGTTGTACACCCTAAAATTCGCAAAAAATTAGATGTGGAACAAGAAGTGTTTTTTGCTGACATTAACTGGAATAATCTGCTGAAAGAAATTGCGAAACACAAAGTAAGTTTTACCGAAATTTCGAAATTTCCCGAAGTAAAACGCGATTTGGCATTGTTGCTTGATAAAGCGGTAAATTTTGCCGAAATAGAAAAAATTGCATTCGACACCGAGCGAAAATTGCTTAAAAAAGTAACGCTTTTCGATGTGTACGAAGGTAAAAACTTAGAAGCAGGTAAAAAATCGTATGCTGTAAGTTTTATTTTGCAGGACGAAACCAAAACATTGACAGACAGCCAAATTGATGGCATTATGAAAAAAATGCTTTCTAATTTCGAATCTAAATTGGATGCAAAACTGAGATAAGCAGTGGTAAGCAGAAAGTGGTACAAGTTTGGATGCTTTTGAGAACATTTTTGAAGATATAAAACAGATTATATGAACAATCTTATTCAGAAAATCATTCTTTTTTTGTTCAACCGGCGATTGAATAAGCATTTAAAAGCCGATGAACGTGAAAAGCGTTTCGTAAATTACGAAAGCGCCCGTTCTGTTATAGTATTGTTCGAAAGCGATTACCTCGAAAAAAACTCAGAAATAAAGCAATTGATTCAATCGTTCAACAACGATGGAAAAAAGGTAATGGCTTGGGGTTTTGTTCAGAAAAAGGAAATTTCGACGGCTATATTACCCGACTTCCGGATTCTGCACCAAAAAGATGCTGATTTTAGTGGAATGCCTTCTGCATCGTTTATGCGTGAGCTTTCGGAGTTGAATTTCGATTTGCTGATAGACCTTACGGTAAACGAAATAAAACCTCTGCAATATCTCGCATTTTATGCGAATGCAGCTTGCAAAGTAGGCACGCACAATTACCCGGGCATGTACGATGTGGTTATCGATGCACAGCAACTAAAAGATGAAAATCAACTAAAAGAGGAAGATACTTCGGCAATTCAAATTTACAATCATTTGTTTTTTTACCTCAAAAGCATACAAACTAACGATTAAATCCGTATTTTTGCACCTAATTTGTACAATTATCATAAATGATTAATCATAAATTAACAGGAATGGGTGTAGCGTTGATTACACCCTTCAAAACAGATGAATCGATTGACTTCGAAGCGCTTTCGAGGTTGGTGGAGTACCAAATTAAAAACGGAACGGATTATTTGGTGGTTTTAGGCACTACTGCCGAAACTCCTACGCTTACTCAAGCCGAAATCGATAAGGTTACCCGTTTTGTGATTGATTGTGTGGGCGGACGTCTACCCATTGTGCTTGGTGTTGGTGGAAATTGTACAAAAGCGGTTGTTGACAAACTCACTTCTATCGACCTGAATGGTATTGATGCCATACTCTCAGTTACACCTTATTACAACAAACCTTCACAGGAAGGATTGTACCAACATTATGCCGCCATTGCTAAGGCATCACCACTTCCTATTGTGTTGTATAACGTGCCCGGACGTACCGGAATTAATATGTTGCCTGCCACAACTATACGGTTGGCTAACGAATTCAGTAATATTTGTGCCATAAAAGAAGCTTCGGGTAATTTTTCGCAAATCGACGATATTATCAAAAACAAACCGGACGATTTTATGGTCATCTCCGGCGACGATGCTATTACTTTTCCGCTTATAACGCTTGGCGCTGTTGGTGTAATTTCGGTTATTGGCAATGCGTTTCCACGTGAGTTCAGCCGTATGGTGCGTTTGGCACTCGAAGGTGACTATGATAATTCCCGAAAAATTCATCATCGCTTTACAGAATTAATCGAGTTGCTTTTTGTCGAAGGAAATCCGGCTGGCGTAAAAAGTATGCTTGCCTTGATGGGTTTTATCAAAAATAAACTCCGCCTTCCGCTCGTTCCAAATACAATTAACACTTACGAGAAGATAAAATTCGTACTGAATCAGCTAAATTAGGACAACATAAAGCACATAGCTGAGTTGTTTTAAACTCCAAATATCAAACCCCAATTCATTTTTTTAATAAAATCAGTATTAAAAGTGAGCTTTCCCGTATTTTTTGTGTTATTTCTTGAAGGTTTAAATACCATATAATCAGCATATTAGGTTTATTATAAAAAATATTTCAAAAAAATATTTCACAATTTGTTTTAATAACGAAAAATGTTGTAATTTTGCATCGATTTTGAATTACAAAACATGTTTAATAATTAAAGTTAAAAACAAAATGAAAAAAGTATTTTTATTTTTTGCTGTAGCTATTGCTATCGCTTCTTGCGCTCCTAAAGCTGCTGAAGAAGCTCCTGCAACTGACTCTCTAGCTGTTGACACTGTAGCTGTTGTTGATACAATGGCTGTTGATACAATGGCTGTTGATTCAGTAAAATAATTAAGCTATGGCTTAAAATGCAGACGCATGAAAAAGTCCGTTATTCATTTAACGGACTTTTTTTGTTAAAAGCTGAATTATCAGCGTTTTTTTTGTATTTTTGCACTCCAAAAAATTCAAAACCAAATATATATGTTACGAATAGCTGTACAAGCTAAAGGTCGGTTGTACGACGAAACCATGCTCCTGCTCACAGAGTCGGGTATTAAACTTGAATCCGGAAAGCGTTTATTGTTGCTTCCTGCGCGCAACTTTCCACTCGAAGTGCTTTTTCTGCGCGACGATGATATACCGCAGTCGGTAGCCGATGGTGTGGCCGATATTGGTATTGTTGGCGAAAACGAATATGCCGAGAAAAAGAAAAATGCATTGATAACTAAACGATTAGGTTTTAGTAAATGCCGTCTTTCGCTGGCACTTCCCAAAGAAGTTGATTACAAAGGTATTGAGTGGTTCAACGGCAAAGTAATTGCCACTTCGTATCCCGAAATTCTGAAGGATTTTTTAGTCGAAAAAAATGTAAATGCTGATATTCACGTCATAACCGGTTCGGTCGAAATTGCACCCGGAATTGGGTTGTCCGATGCCATTTTCGATATCGTAAGTTCGGGTAGTACGCTTGTTACTAATCATCTGAAAGAGGTGGAAGTGTTGATGAAGTCCGAAGCACTATTAATACAACATCCTACTTTATCTGCTGAGAATCAATCTATTTTAAATGAGTTGCTTTTCCGAATTGAGGCGGTACAACAAGCTGAAGATAAAAAATATGTGCTGATGAATGTACCTACAGAAAATATCGACGAAATAATTGAAGTACTACCTGGCATGAAAAGCCCAACTATAATGCCACTTGCCAAAAAAGGTTGGAGTTCGCTCCATGCTGTAATTGGCGAAAAACAGTTTTGGGACGTTATTGGTAAGCTAAAAGCACTTGGCGCCGAAGGAATTTTGGTTATTCCGATTGAAAAAATGATTTTATAATTTCTAATGACTTCCGAAAACTGTCATTTATGTATTGATTGTGGAAACACACGTACCAAAGTGGGTGTGTTTCGGGACGATGCGTTGATTTTTACGGAAATATATACTTTCTTTGGAATTCCGGAGTTAGTAGATTTGCAAAAGCGATATTCATTTTCGGACTGCATCCTAAGTAATGTTGCGGCTCAGCATGAGGATTTCGAAACTTTTTTAAAACAGCAATTGCCGTATTTTATTTTGTTAAATGAAAAAACTAAATTGCCGGTTGCGAACAGCTACGAACAGCCCGAAACGCTTGGTAAAGACCGAATTGCAGCAGTGGTGGGAGCGGTTTCGCTAAAACCCGAAAGCGATTTGTTGGTTATCGATGCCGGAACGGCAATAACCTACGATTTTGTAGATGCCAATGCCGTGTATCACGGCGGAAATATAGCTCCTGGATTGCGGATGCGTTCGAAAGCGTTGCATGCTTTTACCAAACGACTACCGGAAGTGGAGCCGTCGGAAAATTTTGATTTATTGGGGAAAAACACGAATGCGGCTCTGCTAAATGGTGTTATGAATGGCGTTGTTTTTGAAATAAATGGTTATTTTGATGCTTTAAAAATTAAATATCCTGAACTTTCAATTTTTTTAACAGGCGGTGACGCAAATTACTTTGTATCAAAGCTAAAAAGCCCCATCTTTGCAGAAAAATATCTTGTATTAATAGGTCTGAACCGAATACTTCAATTCAATGTCAAAAATTAAACAGCTTTTAGTCCTTTTATTTATCGTTCTTGCGTGCAACCTTTCGACGGCGCAAAACAATACCAATTCGCCATATACGCTTTACGGATATGGCGATATAAGCGATAACTATTCGGGCGAGCAACGGGCAATGGGTGGTGTGGCTATCGGGTCGCGTTCGCGCACATCGATTAATACAACGAACCCAGCTTCGTACAATGCCGTGGATTCCATGACCTTTATGTTCGATATGGGTGTTTCGATGTTGGGTTCACGATTTTCATACAATGGAACATCGACTTCGAAAATGAATGCAAATTTGGAGTATATCACTATGCAATTTCCCTTGTGGAAAAATACAGGTTTTAGTATGGGTGTTTTGCCTTATTCGTTTACGGGCTATAATTTTTCGACAACAGAAATATTGGATACTGATGTTTATCCCGACACGGTAACTGCTACACGTTCGTTTACCGGACAAGGTGGTGTTAGTCAGGCATACATGGGTTTTTCGATTCGGTTACTGAAACATTTATCGTTAGGTGTAAATACCTATTATATGTTTGGTAATAATTTGAACAATAGATATTTAACTTTTGACAACACGGAATTTTCTTCGTCGTATCAGAGCGATTCGATAAAAGTAAATAGTTTCCGGTTTCGATATGGTTTGCAATACAATCAGCTTTTTAATAAAAAGCATGATTTTACATTGGGAGCATTTTACGAAATGAAAACGGCGTTGAATGCCACTTATGCACAGTCGACAGGTAGTATTATCAATAGTCCTACACCATTTGAAAATGTATATAAAGAGTTTGAAACGCCCGAATCGTTTGGCGTAGGACTGAATTACAACTACAATAAGCAATTTTCGGTTGGGTTGGATTATAGTTTGCAGAATTGGGCAGATGTAAAGTTTATGGGTGTTACCGATACACTTGCAAATCGTTCGAGATTAGCTCTGGGAACAGAGTTTATTCCTAACCCACGCGGACGTAAATACTTCGATAGAGTAACTTATCGGTTTGGTTTAAATACCTCCGATTCGTATTACAAAATAAACGGTCAATTACCTCCAAAAAATTTTGGCATAACTTTTGGATTGGGTCTACCGTTGCGCAACAGTAAATCCGTATTGAATGCAAGTTTTGAATATGGTAAAATCGGCTCAAGTACTTTATTACGTGAAGATTATTTGAAATTTACACTAAATGCTGTTATAAACGAAAATTGGTTCTTTAAACGAAAATTATAATAAAAATAATAAGCTCAAATATTTATGAAAACGAAAAATGTATTAGTAATCCTTTTCAGTGTGGTATTGTTTACCAACTGTTTTGCTCAAAAGGAATCGAAAAAAGACAAGAAAAACAAAAAAGGAGATATTACGACCGAAGTTGTTACTCCGGCAGCACCTGAAGTACCTGCAGTTCCGGCTATGCCCGAAGTACTTGTTGTTACCGAAGAATGTAACATCAACATTAGTTTATTCAACGAATCAGCTAAAAACAAACAGTATGCCGATGCTTTAGCACCTTGGAGCGCTGCCTACAAAGATTGTCCGGGAGCCAATAAAGTTATTTACAGTCGTGGACGCGAAGTTCTACAGTGGGAATTGTCGCAAGCAAAAGACGATGCTACTTATGCAAAAGTGTTCGACAAACTGATGGTAATGTACGATAACCGTATCAAGTATTTTGGCAACGATGCCCGTTACCCTACACCATGGATTCTTGGTCTTAAAGGATTGGATTATGTGCAGTTTGCTAAAAACGACGAAATCAAAAAACCTGCTTACGAATGGTTAAAAAAATCGGTAGAAGGTATGGGTGAAAACTCTGAATTAGACGTGTTACGTATTTTCTTAACAGTATCGAATGGTATGTATAAAGCAGATGCTACACATGCTGAAAATTACATTTCGGATTTTACAAAAGTAAGTGCAATTCTCGATCAGATTATTGCCAATACTGCCTTACGAACAAATGCCGGCGCAGTACAATTAAAACCAGCTCTCGAACAATTGTTTGCACAAAGTGGTGCTGCCGATTGTAATATCTTGGATAAGCTATACAAAGCACAGGTTGAACAAAACCTTACAAATAAGGATGTGTTGACGAATATCGTAAGTCTTTACAAACGGGTTCGTTGTATCGATTCGGAAGTGTTTTTCTCAGCTGCTGTTGCGCTTTACAAAATTGAGCCATCGGCTGAATCTGCTGCTGCTTTAGCAACCATGTCGTACAAAAAAGAAGAGTTTTCAAAAGCCGTAGCATTTTACGATGAAGCCACTAAATTAGCAACATCGGCCGAAGATAAAGCTGAATATCAATTTACAAACGCTCAAATTGCTTATAAAGAATTGAATAACATGTCGCGTGCACGTGAATATGCCCGCAATTCGTTGGAATTCAAACCGAACAACGGTAAAGCATATTTGTTAATTGGTAGCATGTATGCTAAATCACGCGGAATTTTTGATGATCCTGTTTTGGCAAAATCTGTTTATTGGGTGGCAGTTGATAAATTTGTAAAAGCAAAACAAGTTGACCCGAGTGTTGCCGATGATGCTAACGAACTAATTCGCACATATAGCGCTTATTTTCCATCGAAAGATGATATATTTTTCCAACCACAGTTAAAAGCTGGAAGTTCGTTTTTTGTAGGCGGATGGATAGGAGAATCAACTACTTGTAGATAATTTTTCAATACAACAAACGCATGTTAATGCCGAAATATTCATTTCTCAAAATAACAATCGCCTTTTTGGTGGTTGTTATTTTGTTTATGCATGGTTCGTGTACCAAAGAGGTGGAAGCAGGTAAAATAGCGGCCATTACCGACCGCACAAAAATCCCGAGATTGCATGCTACGGACATTACAACCGTTATTTCCGACTCGGGAGTAACGCGTTATCGTATTTCGACATCAAAATGGAATATGTACGACCGTGCTGCACAGCCTTATTGGGAGTTTCCTGAAGGTATTCATTTCGAAAAATTCGACGGAAATTTGAAAGTAGATGCGAGTATTCACAGCAAATATGCCCGCTTCAACGAATACGAAAAAATTTGGGAATTGAAGGGAAATGTGCGGATGATGAATATTAAAGGAGAGCTTTTTGAAACACAACAGCTCTTTTGGAATCAGGGGCAGCAGCGCCTTTATTCGGATAGTATAGTGAAAATTACGCAGGAAACAAGCATTATTTATGCTGTCGGATTTGAGTCGAACGAACAAATGACGAAGTATCTATTTAAGTCCACGAAAGGAATTTTTCCGGTCGAAGATTAATTTTTTTTGATAGATTTCTTGCATAAATAAAATTAATTTATCATCTTTGCACACGGAAACAAAACAAAAAGAAATGAATTCAATTTTAACAGTAACTAAATTTTGGTGGTGGCACTTACAGATTAGCTAATCCGTGAGAGGTAACACCAATGTATATTGTCGAATAAAAAGATATTACAAAAAGGCTTGTCGGAATTCACGATAAGCCTTTTTTTTAGCCCCCTAAATCCCCCGAAGGGGCACCTTAAGAAACATAAGAAATTGAAAAATAATATGGATACTAAAAATAATAAACAAAACGATGCTAACTTAAATTCCTCCCCTTCGGGGAGGTTAGGTGGGGCTGGGCTTGAATTGCCTAATGATTTGGGTTTCTACGGTGAATTTGGCGGAGCATATATTCCCGAAATTTTACACGGAACGGTTGAAAAACTGAAAGAAGCTTTTTACGCTATTAAAGACGATGCTTCGTTCAGAGCCGAATATTACGATTTGCTTAAAAACTATGTGGGAAGACCTTCGCCGCTGTATTTTGCAACCCGTTTATCGGAAAAATACGGCACGAAAATTTATCTGAAACGTGAAGATTTGAACCATACAGGCGCACATAAAATCAATAATGCACTGGGGCAAATTCTGTTGGCAAAACGCATGGGCAAAACCCGTATTATTGCCGAAACAGGAGCCGGACAACATGGTGTGGCTACGGCAACCGCTTGTGCGCTGATGGGGCTCGAATGTATTGTTTTTATGGGAAAAACAGATGTGGAACGTCAATTTTTGAATGTACAAAAAATGCGTATGTTGGGGGCTACAGTTGAACCGGTTACAAGTGGCAACTGGACATTGAAAGATGCAACAAACGAAGCCATTCGGTATTGGTGTTCAAACCCAGATTCGTTTTATATAATTGGCTCAACAGTAGGTCCGCGCCCATATCCCGAAATGGTTGCTTTTTTTCAATCAGTTATCAGTGAGGAGATTAAAAGGCAATTACAAGAACAGATAGGTCGTAGTTATCCCGATTACCTGATGGCTTGTGTGGGTGGTGGTAGTAATGCTATGGGAACCTATTATCATTTTTTAAACGACGAACGTGTAAAAATTATATCCGCTGAAGCTGGTGGATTAGGCGTTGAAACTGGCGAAACGGCTGCAACCATCAGCGTGGGAACGGTAGGAATTATTCATGGATTCCGCACTTTATTAATGCAGGACGAAGATGGTCAAATTACAGAACCCTATTCTATTTCTGCCGGATTGGATTATCCGGGCATTGGACCTGCCCATGCCCATTTCGCCAAAATTGGACGTACAAAAGTTTATCCTGTAAACGATGATGAAGCGTTGGAGGCTGCTTTTGAATTAACGCGATTGGAGGGAATTATTCCGGCTATCGAATCGGCTCACGCAATGGCACTTTTGAAAAAAGAAATAGGGACTTTCAAACCCGATGATATTGTGGTTATTAATGTTTCGGGAAGGGGAGATAAAGATATGGATACGTATGTAAAACATTTTAATATGTGATTATGAAATTAATAGTTAATAGTTTAACCATGCTTGCCGACTTGCAAACGCCGGTAGGAATTTATCTCAAAATACGGGATTTATATACTAATTCTGTTTTGCTGGAAAGTTCTGATTATCATGGAGTTGAAAATAGTTTCTCCTATATTGGTTTTTGTCCGATTGGTGGAATTTCGGTTAATCACTTTCTAATCAAAGAGGAATATCCTGATGGCTCAAAAATTGAAACTCCGGTAACTAATAAATTGACGGTTGCTGAGCGTTTTGACGCCTTTCTTAAATCGGTAGACATTATTCAAAATGATAATCCGGTGGGCATTAATGGTTTATTTGGTTACTCTTCGTACGAATCGGTTCAATATTTCGAGGATGTAAAACTGGCAGCCCGCGAAACGGTTCCCGGAAGTATGCCTGGTTTGCATTATGTGTTGTTTAAATACATTATTGCTGTGAATCATTTCAACAATGAATTGACAATTATTGAAAACTTGCTTGAGGGAGAAACTTCGAAAATCAGCGAAATAGAAGAAATTTTGGAAAATAACAATATTGCTACTTACGAGTTTTCGGCTGTGGGAGAAGAAAAATGTGATATTTCCGATGATGATTACAAAAAAATGGTAACTCGTGGCAAAGAAGAATGTTTCATAGGAAATGTTTTCCAGATTGTTCTTTCGCGCCGTTTTTACCAACAATACAAAGGGGACGATTTTATGCTGTACCGCACCTTGCGATCTGTAAATCCTTCGCCTTATTTGTTTTATTTCAATTTTGGCGATTTCCGTATTTTTGGTTCGTCGCCCGAAGCGCATTTGGTCGTAGATGCCAAAAAACAAAAAGCATTTATCAAACCTATTGCAGGAACATTCCGCCGCACAGGCAACGACGAAAAAGATGCAGAATTGGCTGAAAAACTAAGTACCGACAAAAAAGAAAATGCTGAGCATGTGATGTTGGTCGATTTGGCGCGTAACGATTTGAGTCGCAATACCGACCACGTAGAAGTAGATGTTTTTCGCGAAGTACAGTATTATTCACACGTACTCCATTTGGTGTCGAGTGTAAGTGGAAAACTTAAACCCGATACGAAAATTATAAAGCTTTTTGCGGATACTTTTCCGGCAGGCACACTTTCAGGAGCTCCTAAAATTAAAGCCATGCAGCTGATTGATAGCATCGAGCCACACGACCGTGGACCCTATGGTGGCTGCTTGGGATACATCGGTTTCGATGGAAGTATGAATCAGGCAATAACCATTCGTTCGTTTGTAAGCAAAAACAATACGCTTTACTATCAGGCTGGTGCAGGAGTTGTAGCTAAATCGGACGAGGAAAGTGAATTACAAGAAGTGAATAACAAACTAGCAGCGCTGAAAAGGGCAATACAAATGGCGGGGAAATAACCTGCCCCCTAACCCCCTAAAGGGGGAATAAGAGAAATTAGTACTGAATATTAAAATTTTCCGATATGAAACATATAATAGAAAATAAACAAAACGATGCTAACACAACTCCCCCTTTAGGGGGTCGGGGGGCAGGCATCTCCATATTAGTTTTTGATAATTACGACTCGTTTACCTACAATTTGGTACATGCTGTTAAAAAATTAGGATACACCGATGTGGAAGTACATCGCAACGACCAAATAGCGTTAGAAGAAATTGTTCGTTTCGATAAAATTATCCTTTCGCCAGGACCGGGAGTTCCTTCCGAATCGGGTATTTTGTTGGATGTGATACGTACGTTCGCACCTACAAAACCTATTTTGGGTGTTTGCTTGGGCGAACAAGCCATTGCCGAAGCTTTTGGCGGCACATTAGTAAACCTTTCCGAAGTACACCACGGTGTAAGTTCCATGGTGGATGTGTTGGAAGAAGATGTGCTTTTCAATGGATTAGATAAAAAGATTGAAGTGGGGCGCTACCATTCGTGGGCTGCCGAAAAATCAACTTTGCCAGAGTGTTTAACAATTACAGCAGTCGACGAAGAAGGTATGATTATGGCTTTGGCACACAAAACCTACGACGTTCGTGGAGTTCAGTTTCATCCCGAATCGGTGCTGACACCCAATGGAGAGCAAATGTTGAAAAATTGGTTGGAGAGTTAATGTGTCAATAATTTAATGTGCCAATAAGCAAATTTGTTTTCAATATTCTAATGACAATTGCACTAAATATTTGTAAATTGAAAAACAAAATAGTATATTTGCGAATAAATTCGTTGCGAAAATTATCGCAATATGTAATTGTTTAAAATATAGAATAATATGAGCAATCCATTCAAATTTGGCACGGTAGTATCCGACGTTTTTTTTACCGACCGTAGATACGAATATACGAGTTTAACCCAACTAATTGCAAGTGAAAATCATTTGATAATGATTGCTCCTCGCCGTTATGGTAAAACCAGTTTGGTACATAAAGTGGTAACAGCATCACAGCGTCCGGTGCTTTGGCTCGATTTGCAATTGTTGACAGGTGTAGCCGATTTTGCATCTCAATTATTGAAACAAGTTTTTAAAAAATATCCATTCGAAAAATTAAAGTTTTTGGTTCGCAATTTTCGAATTGTTCCGACTTTAACCATCGACCCACAATCAAACCATGTTGAGATTAGTTTTCAACCATCGGTAGATAGCTTTGTTCAGTTGGAAGATGTGTTGAATTTAATTGAAAGTTTAGGTGCTGATAGTAAGATTATTGTAGTGCTTGACGAATTTCAGGAAGTGATGCAACTGGATAAAAACTTAGATAAAAAATTGCGTGCAACCATTCAGTTACATAAAAATATTAACTATGTGCTTTTGGGAAGTGTAGAATCGATGATGATAGATATTTTCGAGAAAAAGAAATCTCCATTCTATCATTTTGGGGTTTTATTTTCGTTGAAAAAAATCCCATATCCTGATTTTAAAAACTTTTTAATGGACGGTTTTGCCAGCGTTACCGAACAAAACGAACTTATTTCGGAACAGGTATTGGCATTTTCGCAATGTCATTCTTACTATACACAGCAATTGGCTTTTCACGTGTGGATGAAATTGGAACGAAATGCTTATTTTGATAACATTATAAACGAAACAATTATTGAAACCATTCAATTGCACGATAATGATTTTGAACGCTTGTGGAATAATATGAATAATACGGATAAAAAGATTTTAATCGGCTTGTCGGTAGATGCGCAAAATCCGCTGAAAGAGCAATTTGCAACCAAAAATGACATAAAAGCAACCAGTACTGTTTTTAGTGGTTTGAAACGACTTTCGAGAGCTGGTATTGTTTATAAATCGGGCCAATATGAGTTCGACGACCCATTTTTCAAAGAATGGTTATTTAGTAAAAGAATTGACATATAAATGATTGTGAATATATTCGTTGCGATATTTTTCGCTTTGTATATTGCTGATATAATAATATTTATAGTTTTATGAAACAAATACTTAATCAACTTTTTAATCATCAGTCGCTAAGCCGCGTGGAGGCTACTGAAGTGATGACAAACATAGCTGCCGGAAAATATAACGATGCACAAATAGCTGCATTTATTTCGGTATATCTGATGCGTAGTATTGAACTCGACGAGGTGATTGGCTTTCGAAATGCGCTACTCGAATTGGCAATTCCGATGGACTTGTCGGAGTACGATGCGCTCGATATTGTGGGCACGGGTGGCGATGGTAAAAACACCTTTAATATTTCCACATGTAGCTGTTTTGCAGTGGCCGGAGCGGGCTACAAAGTGGCGAAACATGGAAACTATGGTGCAACTTCGGTAAGTGGTTCGTCCAACGTGTTGGAGTATTTTGGTGCAAAGTTTACTACCGATATAAATGTAATTAAACGTTCGCTCGAAGATGCGGGTTTTGCATATTTGCATGCTCCATTCTGCAATCCGGCTATGAAAAATGTAGCACCAGTGCGAAAAGGTCTTGGCGTTCGTACTTTTTTCAACGTTTTAGGACCGCTTATTAATCCCGCTCAACCAAACTATCAGTGTCTTGGCGTTTATAACCTCAAAATGATGCGCCTTTATAATTACATTTATCAAAATTTGGGCGTACAATACAGCATTGTTCATTCGTTGGATGGTTACGATGAGGTTTCGCTCACAGATACCTGCAAAGTTTCGAACAATATGGGTGAATTTGTATATACACCAGAGCAATTGGGTTTCAAAAAAATTCAACAAGAAGAACTTTGGGGAGGAAATACAGTTGACGAGGCTGCTCAAATATTTATGAATGTGCTCGACAACAAAGCCACCGAAGCACAACGCAATGCAGTTATTATTAATACTGCATTTGCTATTCAAACACGCAGCGGCTACAAACCATTGGAGCTATGCAAGGCCGAAGCAGCAGAATCGCTCGAAAGTGGTAGTGCAAAACAAGCATTTGAGAAGTTTATTAAGATTTATAGTTAGCGGAAAGTGATATTTATACTGTCGATTCCGCTACTTATAAATATTATATTTGGCTATATCAACTCATATTTATTACCAGTTATAAAATTATATACTATGAACAGAGTTACGGATAGAATGGCAATTCAAGAAAAGCACGAAGAGAGTATTTTACAAAAAGGAATTCAACAACTTACTTCCAAGTCAAAATCATATCAATTTTTAGAAAATGAAGATGATTTATATCCTGTTTCTGATATAAAAGAAAAATATAGTAATGACAATTTTAGATAAAATAATAGCCAATAAAAAAGTAGAAGTTGCTTCACGTAAACTGACAACATCTATTTCGGCATTGGAAAAAACTCCGGCTTTTGGGCGTAAATGCTTATCAATGAAGCAAAGTTTGCTGAATTCGGATTCAGGAATCATTTCGGAATTTAAGCGCAAATCGCCTTCGTTAGGGTGGATAAATGAGGATGCTGATGTGGTGGATGTAACTTCAGGGTACAGTGCTGCGGGTGCTTCGGGAATTTCTATTTTGACGGATGAAGAATATTTTGGCGGTACGCCGATGGATTTGATAGCTGCCCGTCAGTTTATTACTTGTCCGGTGTTGCGCAAAGATTTTGTGATTGACGAATATCAACTTTATGAAGCGAAAGCAGTGGGAGCTGATGTTATATTGTTGATTGCGGCGGCATTGACAGTGGAACAAACATTGGAATTGGCTGAAAAAGCCCATAAACTTGGTTTGGAAGTATTACTCGAAGTGCATAACGCCGAAGAACTCGGTCATGCCAACGACCATGTGGATATGTTGGGCGTAAATAATCGCAACCTAAAAACTTTTGAGCAAAGTATTCAGACTTCGTTTGATTTGGCGGCATTGATTCCCGATAAGTTTGTAAAAGTGAGCGAAAGCGGCATTTCGAAAGTAGAAACAGTAAAAGAGCTTCGCAAAGTGGGTTATAGAGGCTTCCTGATGGGTGAGAATTTTATGAAAGAGGAAAATCCGGCGGAGGCATTGAAACGATTTATAAGCCCCCTAAATCCCCCGAAGGGGGACTTTAAATAGTGCAATTTATAGATTTTATATGGAAATGCAAGAAGATAATATAGAAAGGACTAACTTAACAAGTCCCCCTTTGGGGGGATTTAGGGGGCTTATCAAAATTTGCGGTATGAAATACTCTTCTAATATTCAGGCTATTGCTGATTTAAAGCTTGATTTTATGGGTTTTATCTTTTATCCAAAATCGCAGCGTTATACTGAACCATTGGATGTTGATACATTAAATTCGTTGCCAAAAACGATTAAAAAAATTGGTGTATTTGTAAATGAGGAGTTGGAAAATATTTTGACCATTGTTTTTAAATATAATCTCGATGGAGTGCAACTTCACGGCAGTGAAAATATTGATATTTGTCGCAAATTAAAAGATGCAGGCTTATTAGTTTTAAAGGCATTTCCGATAGCTGATGTGTCGAATTTTAAAGTAACAAAAACTTACGAAGGTGCTTGCGATTATTTTTTGTTCGACACCAAAACGGAATCTTACGGTGGCTCAGGCGTTAAATTCGATTGGAGTATTTTAAATGAATATAGGGGTGAAACGCCATTTATACTGAGTGGTGGCATTGCTGCCGACGATGCAGAGGCTATTTTGAAAATAGAACATCCAAAATTTGCCGGAATCGATTTAAACAGTAAATTTGAAGTGAGTCCGGGGTTGAAGAATGTGGAGGTGCTTCATGTGTTTCTTAAGCAATTAAGGGACTAGTTATTTGCCTTTCAGGCGTTATTTAATGGAAAAAACAATTGACTGTAGACTGTTGTCTGTAGTCTGTCGTCAACATAAAAAATGAACAGAATTAATCTTTTATTCGACCGCAAGAAGGAAAATATCCTTTCGGTTTATTTTACAGCGGGTTTTCCAAAATTGGACGATACCGTGCCTACATTGAAGTGTTTGCATGAAAATGGTGTGGATTTGGTGGAAATTGGTGTGCCTTTTTCCGACCCGATGGCTGATGGTATCGTTATTCAAAATAGCAGTCAGCAGGCATTGCAAAATGGCATGAGCATTCGCAAACTGTTTGAACAACTTACTGATGTTCGCGAGCATATTCACATTCCATTGGTTATGATGGGTTATCTGAATCCGATTATGCAATTCGGGTTTAAAGCTTTTTGTGAAGAATGTAGTCGGGTAGGAGTGGATGGAATGATTATTCCTGACTTGCCTATGTCCGATTTTTTAGCTGAATACAAAGAAATTGCTGAGGAGTTTGGTTTGGAATTTATTTTCCTGATTACACCCGAAACTTCCGAAGCCCGCATTCGTGAAATTGACAGCCACACCAACGGATTTATCTATATGGTTTCGTCGGCAGCGGTTACAGGCACGCAGAGTTCGTTCGATAATAAAGTGGAGTATTTCAACCGCATCAATGCCATGAATCTGAAAAATCCGCGCCTTATTGGTTTCGGTATTTCCAATAAATCGACACGCGATATGGTAAACCGCTATTCGTCGGGCGCAATTATTGGTTCGGCTTTTATCAAAGCGCTTCAGGAAACTAAGGATGTGGACAAAGGAGTGGAATTGTTGTTGAAGAAATTAGAGGAATAGGCTTATTGTACATATTCCAACCAAAAGTTTTCGCCATCGAAAACTCCGTACGAAAATATTGAAACAAAGTCGCCGAGGATAACAACGCGGCTTTTGTTTTTTAACTGCATGTCGAGCGCTACATGGCGGTGTCCGTACACAAAAAAGTCGATATCGGGGCGCAATTCAGTTCTACAATACCTCACTGGTGTTTTACATAGTAAACTCATACAAAAATTTAAATTATTACGTTCATGCATATTTACGATTAGGAAATAGGTAGGGTAAATAATAATAACGGAAATAAATTTGAAATTCACATCAGAATAATAAAACTTAAAGTAAACATGTTTTTAAACATATAAATCAAGCGTGAAAAACAGTTGTAATGAGCGTATAATTACAGAATATTCTATATTCAAACTGAAAGAGTTACACACGAAAAAATGGAAGATAATACTTTAATCAAAGGTATAAAAGCGGGATCTTATTCTGATTTTACAATATTATATCATCGATATTTCTCAAAACTATTCGGCTTTGTCTATAAACTAACACGCTCACAGGTGGTTACGCAAGAAATTGTACAAGATACCTTTGTGAAGATATGGACAAATCGTGAAACACTCAACGAAAACAACTCCATTCAATCCTATATATTCACTATAGCAAAAAATAAATTGCTCGACGAAATTAGGAATTCAACCGGCAACAAACATTTTGAAGATTATATGCAATTCAGTAATGCTCTTGAATTATCGGATAATGAAATGAATAAAAAGATAGATTTGGAGCATTTTAATCTCAAAATAAGTTTAGCAAAAAAGGTTTTGCTTCCACGTCAGCTAGAAATTTTTGATTTATACAAAGAAAAAGGACTCACAACCCAACAAATTGCCGAAAAACTTTCGATAAGTGAACGTACAGTTAAAAATCAATTGTCCCTTACAATCAAAGCTTTAAAAATTGAATTTCAAAGAAATTGATACATAATTAGTTTGGTAAGAAAAACAGGTAAAAAACAGGTAAAAATGAAAAATGATATGATTTATCCGGTCAAAGAGGTTTTGGTAAAACTACTTTCGAGAGACTATAATGAAAGTAAGGCAACAGAACTTAAAGAAAAGTTGTTAAATGAAACTGACGAATCAATTCTTCTGGCTTTAGAAGAATTGTGGAACGAATATGATGCTAAGCCAAACGAGTTCAGCAATGAACAATCTTCGATGAAAGTATTGATCGATGAACAATGTAAAAGTTCTTCAAAGAAATCAATAACACTCCTAAAATTAAGTTGGTTTAAATATGCTGCTGCTGTTGTTTTGTTTATCGTTGGACTTGGTAGTATTCAGTTGTACAAGGGTTTAAGTAGAAATGATATAGTTGTAAATATGTTGACTGTAAGTACCAAAGCAGGTGAAAAAGCAACAATTACATTACCTGATGGCTCCATAGTGAAACTCAATGCTGCATCAACATTGTCTTATCCCGAGAGCTTTTCAGAAGACTCCCGAAATGTAAATCTGGAAGGTGAAGCTTATTTTGACGTGCCGAAAATGAATGGAAAGAAGTTTATAGTAAACACAAAAACGCATGCTGTAGAAGTGCTCGGAACGACTTTTAATGTAATGAGTTATGTCCAGGATCAGACCGTGGAAGTTGTATTGTTGACAGGCAAGGTTAAGGTGTCGAAAACACATGGCAACACGGGTGAAGTTATGCTTGAACCCAACGAAAAATATGGATACAATGTAAAATTGAACGAAATAACAGTAACTCAGACCAATGCAGATTTTGAAACTGCCTGGATGCGCAACGAGTTGGTTTTCAGAAACGAAGCATTTAAAAATGTTTTAAATAAGCTTGAACGGTTTTACGGGGTGAATATCAGTTCGAGTAGAATTGAAAGCATAGAAAATGAGACATTTAATGGAAGTTTCGAAAATAATAATATTCAAAAAGTGCTTGAAATATTAGCGGTACACTATCCCATAAAATATACAATAGAGAAAAATAACATTGCTATTTCTGTTAAAAAATAAGCTATGATACAGGAACGAGAAAATCACAAAATCACAATGCAACTCTTTATAAAAGTAAAATTACTGAGCTTACTAATATTTTTAATAGGTTTTCAGAATTTTAGTTATGCCCAACAAAACAAATTTACTTTTTCAGTAAATTCAACATCCTTGACCGATTTTTTTAATCGTATGGAAAAGGAAACTAGTTATAGGTTTTCGTTTCGAGGCGATTTGGTTGAAAACGACAAGAAAGCGGTGAGTGTTGAAGTCAACAACTTAACAGTGGATCAAATTCTGGATAAAGTATTGATTCCCCGTGGATTGAGCTATAAAATTGATGAAAAAAACATTATTGTAACAAAATCAGTTCCAGTCAGAGGACGCAAAATTTCGGGAACCATAAACGATGAAACCGGTGAACCTTTGATGGGTGCAAGTTTGCTTGTTAAAGGTACAGGAATAGGAACAATTTCTGATATTAATGGGAAATTCAATCTGGAAGTGCCGGAAAATGCCGAAATAACAATTACATATTTGGGATATGTTTCACAAAAAATAAAACCTACCAATACCACTTTAATAATCACACTTTTACCCGATACAAAGAAGTTAGACGAAGTAGTTGTAACTGCACTTGGTATAAGTCGTGATGCTAAAGCTTTAGGTTATTCCGTATCAAAAGTATCCTCCAACGAAATTATTGAAGTGAAAAATATCAATGCCGTAAATTCAATTTCAGGAAAAGTAGCCGGGGTGGATATTTTGCAGGCAAATACAGGAGTTGGCGGTTCATCGAAAGTAATTATTCGAGGAAATTCAAAAATTACCGGAACTAATCAGCCGCTTTATGTAGTTGATGGTGTACCCATTGACAATACAAATATGGGTGATGCCGGGGAATGGGGTGGCATGGATATGGGCGATGGAATTTCGTCGATTAATGCTGATGATATTGAATCCATTTCAGTACTGAAAGGACCCGCAGCAGCTGCACTTTATGGTTCTCGTGCCGGAAATGGAGTAATATTGATTACCACCAAAAAATGGGATAAAGCCCTGAAAAATAATTTCAGCGTGGAGTTCAATTCTAATATGTCTTTCGACAAAGTAATGGGACAATATTCTGATATTCAGAATGTTTACGGACAAGGAATAGGCTCACCACCTAAAGATATTGTAGATGCTACTTATATGTGGAGCTGGGGCGAAAAACTGAATCCTGAATTGCAGTTTATTTCTTTCGATGGTAAATTACGAGACTATGGATTGAAGAAAAATAACATGCTAGGATTTTTCAAAACAGGCTCAAATATACAAAACACATTGTCATTCTCAGGTGGAAATGAGCTGACTAATTTTCATTTTTCGGCAGCCGATGTACGCATGACCGACATTGTTCCAAACAGCAACTTACAACGTAACACATTTAACCTCAGGGGTTTTATGCGTATGTGGAAAAAATTCACTTTAGATGCCAAAGTGAATTATTCCATCGAAAATGTAAATAACCGTCCCTATTTGGGTTATTCAGGTGCAAATACGGCTATTGCCCTGCTCGGATTACCTGCCAATATTGACCAATCGTGGTTGAAAGACTCGCGTGTAGATGCCCTTGGCAATTACCAGTATTGGAATTCGCAAACCCGTATTATTAATCCTTATTTTGCGTTGTACGAAATGAAAAACAACTCTAAAAAGGATCGTATTTTTGGGTATATGTCGGCTAATTATGAAATTACAAACTGGCTCGAATTGAAAGTTAAAACAGGAATTGATTCATACAGCTACGATTATTACAGTTACAGTCCACTTAGTACACCATTGGCCGAAGTGGGTGAATTGCGCCGTGTTATTGCAAAAACCACCGAAATGAATTCAGAATTTCTATTGTCGGCAAAAAAACAATTGAACAAAACATGGTTTATTTCCGGGAATTTGGGGGGTAATGTCATGACTTTTAATAATAGTACCGAAGACTTCCTGGGAAAAGGTCAGGTAGAACGCAACCGTATATCGATTAATAACTACACACAATATACGGTGCTTTTCAACAACCCTCGCAAACAGATTAATTCTTTATATGCTTTTGCCAATATTGGGTTTAAAAACTATTTGTATTTCGATTTGACAGCCCGAAACGACTGGTCGTCGACACTACCGGTGCAATACAATTCTTATTTTTATCCATCCATAGCCTCTTCATTTATACTTACCGAAGCTTTGCCGACAATAAAATCGAAGCTTATTTCATTCGGAAAAGTACGTGTTTCGTATGCCGAAGTGGGTGGCGATACAAATCCCTATAACCTGACACAATCGTTTATAAACTATCCTTACACCATGAATGGTACGATACTTTCGACCGAAGCTACTACCATTATGCCGAACAGAGAGTTAAAACCATCGCGTAACAAAGGTTTTGAAGCAGGGCTGGATTTCAAACTTTTCAACTGGAAATTGGGGATTGATGCTTCGTATTACAACCAGACAACTTTTGACGAAATTGTGAAATTACCTATCTCGTCGGCAAGTGCTTATGAATATGCATATATAAATGCCGGTGAAATAAATAACAAAGGCTGGGAATTGGCTTTGGATTTCTCGGCTGTAAAAACCAAAGATTTTCAATGGAATTTGCGCCTGAATGGAGCACAGAACTTTAACAGAATAGTTAAACTTCACCCAATGGCTAAAGAGCAGGAAATTGCCCGAGCCTCGTGGATAAGTTCATTTATCAAAGCCATCGAAGGAGGCTCGTATGGCGATATTATAGGATATGATTTTAAACGCGATACTGAAGGAAATATAGTAGTGGATGCAAAAGGATTGCCTTTACGCTCTGATGTTCAAACGGTTTTAGGAAACGGACAGCACAAATTAACCGGAGGATTCACCAATACTTTATCGTACAAAGGAATCACGTTGCGTTTGTTATTCGATTTTAAATCAGGAGCTAACTTACTATCAATGACCAACATGAAACTTTATCAATATGGAGCACATATAAATACGCTCGAAGGTCGTGAGGAATGGGCTAATTCGGAAGCAGAACGAATTGCACAAAACAAAACAACAGCCGCATGGATAGCAACCGGTGGTTACAAAGCCGATGCCGTTACTGCCGATGGTTATAACGAAGATGGTTCAGTGAAATACAAACAAAACGATGTATTTGTGAACCCGAAAGACTATTGGAGCAATATTGCGAATAATCAGATTTTATCTCATTATGTTTTTGATGCTTCGTACATTAAACTCCGTGAAGTTTCTCTTTCGTATAATTTTCCGGAAACCATTGTAAAGAAGTTGAAAATGTTTAGAAGTGCTGCCATATCGGTTACAGCCCGAAATTTATTTGTGTTTTCGCGTATTCCTAACGTTGACCCCGAATCTACTTACAGTATAAACAATGGTCAGGGTTATGAGTATGGAGCGCTTCCACAACGTAGCAGTTTTGGTTTTAATCTGAATTGTAAATTCTAAAATGAAAATCGTGAAAATGAAAAAACACACTAATATATTGCTTTTTATAGCTTCGATACTTATGTTGAGCTCTTGTGCGCATTTCGAAGAACTAAATACCGACCCCGCTACCACCACTCGTCCGGATGTACCTTCAATAATAAGTGCCGTAGAGCTTAGGCTCTCGGGTGAACGCGAAACGCAATGGCGTTCGTTGTGCTATTTTCACATGGGAGTTACACAAATGATTGCAGATGGTTGGACTGTTTCGCGCGGACAGGTGTACGAATTGGACAACAGTTATGTGGAATACATGTGGAAAAGTTATTATCAAATGATTAATAATCTGGAACTTGCCAAAACCGAAGCTGCTAAAACCCCGGCTATGATCAATTACAAAGCCTCGGCAATGGTTATGCAGGTATTGTTGTTTTCGCAATTGACCGATACTTATGGCGACATTCCCTATTTTGATGCAGTTAAAGGCTATCAGAGTGGAAATATGTTTCCGAAATACGATATACAAGAAGCTATTTACAACGATTTTTTTATTAAACTCACCGAAGCTACAAGTTTGTTTGACTCCTCAAAGCCATTTACATGGGACTTGATTTACAATGGAAATGTTGCCAAATGGAAAAAATTCACTAATTCTCTCCGATTACGATTAGCCATGCGCTTAGTAAATGTAAACCCTACAAAAGCAAAAGCAGAAGCTATCATTGCTTTTCAGGGAGGATTGATGCAAACATACGAAGAATCGGCATTAGTTAAACATGCTAATTATGATGTAAGTACATCGGGAATGTCCGAAATACGTGGAAACGGATTCTCACAGGTGCAAAGATTTTCGGAAGAAATAATTTTCGGGTGCGCCACTTATACCGATTATTTGCGCGACAATAACGACCCTCGTTTCAAAATGATGTTTGGAATTTATGGACCCATCAAAGGCACTGCTTTGAGTCGTGTCAACTCTAAATCAACCACTTCGACAAGCATAGAAGTTACAAATGAATATAAACAAAAATATGGTACTTTGCACGGACAGCCACGCGCCACTTTCTTTTTCGAAGATTTTTCGGCAGAAGGAATCGATTGGTCAACACATATAGTACAAAAAGGAGATCAACAGGTTCAAATCGATAAAATATTCAAATGTCTGCAAATCAGACGAGAACTAACAACATTTGATGCGCCAACTATTTATCTGCCTTATTCCGAAGTGGAGCTTTGGTTAGCCGAAGCTGAACAGCGCGGTTGGAATATTACCTCTGAAACGGCACAGGCACATTTCGAAAAAGCAGTAACAGCACATGTGATAATGCTTGAAAAAGTTCAGGGAGCTATTGCTCCTGTTTCCACCGAGTTGGCAAGCTACAAAACAGCAATCTGGGAAAGCGATGTTGACAAACTAAAAGTAATAAATATGCAACAATATGTGTGCAATTTCTTTAATGGCATCGAAGGATTTGCAAATTGGCGTCGTTCAGGTTATCCGCAGCTTAAATCGGCTTCAACTAACAAAACGGACACCAAACTGAATAAATTAATTCCTCGCCGAATGCCATATCCATTGACCGAAATGAATTATAATGCTGAAAATGTAAGTTCACATTTATACAATGGAATTAATTTTTGGGGAGCTCCGGTTTGGTGGGACACTGATATTGAAAGAGGCGTAGATAAAAATTAACAACAAAGCAAATTATGAATATTCAACATAAACATATAAAAGTCATTCTACTGATTTTTGTGGCAACAATTACATTTTCGTGTGTTGACGAAATTACAAATCCGCCCATTGGAGAAAACGAGATTCGTATTTACCTGCTTGGATCAGGTGCATCGGTAAGTCAACTTGGCTGGCAGGGTTACGATGTAGAAGTGGGTGATTCGTTGCTGCTCGAATTACAGGTTTCGCCTAAAAATGAGATAAGCTGTAAATGGATAAACGCAAATAACGAAACTCTTAGTTCTGATTTGGTTTATACCTACAAACCGGTTGTCGAAGAAAATATTCAAGTACGATTTGTAGCCACACGCACAAATGGCTATGCCGATACGATTACATTTAAGCTTAGTGCAGGCATTCCCGGATTGATGAAAGGGGATTATGGCGTTTGGAACAATCAGCTTTTTGAGCAAGGTACGCTTACCGGACAGTTCGATGCCTATTTTACGCTAACTACTACGGGTAATTTATTGAATTCCGCCGCCGGACTTGGAAGTGGGAATGCTGCCACTTATGCTAATCTATCGTGCATTATTCGTTTTAATAATGTTGGAAAGATTGATGTTTTCAAAGGAACTGATGCAGGCGGTGGCTATGCTGCCGAAACAGATTTTCAATATGAAGCAAATACTGATTATAACTTTAAAGTTTCAGTCGATTTAATTACACAAACATACTCGGTTTATCTGCTTCAAAATGCCGTGAGCACAACTTTGGCTAGCAATTATTTATTTCGTGCAAAGTCCCCATTTTTAAGTACATGGTCAATTTTCAGCGATGGCGTTGTTAGGGGAAATGGTATTTTAAAATTGAAAAACAAATCAATCACAGTACTTTCGCAGAATTATTCACCACGTTTTGAGACAATTAGCCCTGTAAAATTGGATGAAGGCAAAGTAGTAACTCAAAACATTACGGTTGTAAATCCACTCAGTGGAGTTTGTACTATCAAAGCAATTGATTTACCCCGTTTTGCTACATTTACCGATAATAAAAACAATACTGCTACCCTAAAATACAGTCCGTATGCCAATTGCGGAGGTTGCGATGTGGGAATTCATACTATAAAAATTCAGGCTTCGAATACTGAAAAAACAGTTGAAACAACTTTCACTGCCGAAGTAAGTGCAGCAAATAACAAACTCGTTTTGGAAGCTAACGTTGCAGATGCCGAAGTTTACGAAGCAAATTTAGGGGTTGTGAGCAATTTATCATCTATGAGCATGGGTAAAATCGGCATTACTGCTGCCTCTGGAGGATTTGGCAATTCGGTAGTGGTTATTCCGTTTGAAATTCCACAATTACAAGCCGGAATGGAAGTGAAAACTGCTGAGCTCAATGTTTTTCTCGACTGGAATCGTGCATGGCAAAATGTACGTTATGATTTGTATGCTTTGCCATATCGCACTGCTGCCACAGCACTTTCGAGCGATTATTATGTGGCCGATGGTGTGGATGTTACTTCAGGTGTAGCATTGATAAAAAGCTCGTTTATCCAAAACTACTCCTTGGGTGATGGTACATTAGGGAAAATTACCTTGGATGCAACTGCCTCAACACAATTAGCTGCTTTTATCAATCAACAAATTGCGAGCGGAGCATCGGTTGGAAAGTATTTCTTTTTGCGCATTAACGCTAATCGTGCCGATTTAAATAGTTGGATACATGCCAAAGTAGCCAGCGCTGAAACAGCCAATAAGCCCGTGATTAACGCAACTTTTGGAGCTAAATAAACTTTAGGAGCGATCAGACTTTAAATAATGACCAGATTTAGAAATATAATATTGCTACTATTTTTTGCAAATTCCTTGTTTGCAACCAACTATTATTGCGACCCTGTAAATGGGAAAAACGCCAATGATGGTTCGTTGCTACATCCTTGGAAAACATTGCAGGAAGTGATGGAAAGCAATAAAACATTTGTTGGTGGCGATAATATCATTTTATTGAGTGGAAATCATGGCAATGTAAAATTAAATGGTGTTTTGGATAAGTATATTACTATTCAGGCATTTGAAAATCACAAACCATTTATCACAAGTATAAAAATTGGTGAAAATTCACCTGCCATGCGCTGGAGAATTTCAGGAATTAATTTAGGTGGAATTTCGGATACAAATGTGTCCATTATTTCTATTTCTGCACAATCAAAATTAATTCAGATACTTTATTGTAATATTTCAACAGTCGAAAATTCGACAAGCTGGACAAAAGAAAATTGGAGTAAGAATGCCCGCAATGCCATACAAATGGATGGTGAAAGACATAAAATATTATTTAACCGTATACGAAATGTAAAAAACGGAATTGTTAACCAATCGCAACAATCAAATTTTCAGAATAATAGCATTAATTTTTTTACTGAAAATGGTATTCAAACCAATGGAAATAAATGTGCTTTTGAAAATAATCTGATAAAAAATTCCGTGAATTTATGTCAGGGCTCAACGGCAGCATTTATTTTTAGCCCAACTAAAAATAAAACGGCAGAAAACCTATCCATTATTAAACAAAATACTTTGCGGGGAAATATCATTTACAACTATACCCGCTACGACCGCAAATTGACAGGCGCATTAATGGGAATAGTTTCGTTTGATAATGTACTGGATATGTGTGCTTTTGAGAATAATCTGGTGGTTTGCGACCATTGGCATGGATTGTCATTATTTAATATCAATAATTGCACAGTAGTGAATAATACAATTGCTGACCCCTATTTAGGAACACTTTATCCCGACGAAACCCGCAAAGATTATCTCGTCCCTATTGGGCCTGCCCGTTTATGGCTGGAGAATAAAATGGACAGTTTAGGTGGAAATACAGTTTGTAATAATTTAGTCAGTGCTACTATTTTTAAAGGAATAAATGGCAGCGTGGAAAACAATCCCACCTTTGGCTCTACATATTCCGATTTGGATGAAACTTTTTTGAACTGGGAGTATCTCGATTTCAGGTTAAAACCCCTTTCGCCTAACGTAAATGCCTGTTTGGAAAATATTTCACCAGATGTAGATGCGTTTGGAATGCCTAGAAAAATAGATAATATGACCAATGCAGGAGCTTTAGAGTACAGCAAAATGGCTGTAGGCGAAAGAGATATTGAGCTAAAAGCCGAAAAAACAGATGTTGAATTACAATCAAATGGCATAAAAAACTGGAATGGTCAACCTAATATGCGAATGGGAGGTGCAGGTGATGTTTTTAACAGCAATGCCATTATTCCTTTTGTTTTACCGACAAAAAAAACGAACGAGAAAATTTCACAGGTTAGTTTCACTTTTCAGTTAGAGTTAATTCAAAATGCACCCGGAGGCAGTGTGGATATGTATGGCTTATTACCTCGCGAAGGAAATGAAGTGCAGTTTGCCGATTATTACGAAGGTGAATCGAATAAAGCAAGCCTTGCCCGATTAATTCAAACCGGAATTTTTGATGGAAATACAGCAACAGGTAAAATACAAACCAGCAAAACTGCCAATTTAAATTTAGCCGGTTATATCAATTCACTTTATGAAGCTGGCTACAAAGCCGGTGATCAGTTTTTTATCCGATTGAACCACAATAAAACAAATATTGCTAAATACTCACGATGGCAAATTGCCAGTGCCAATGCTGAATTGGTTGATAGCCGTCCGAAAATTGATATAAAAATTACGCCAGTAAGTAATGCGAATATAAATGCTATGGTGCATTTACAAACTGTCTATGTTTATCCATCACCTTCAATTTTGGGTGATTACACTATTTCGATTAGTAATAATTCAAATTTAGAAAAACTCTATTTTAGTATAAAAAAAACGGATGGTACGGTTTGTTATGATTATGAAACAGATGGAACTCAGAAAGATGTAAAAATGTCAGGAAAATACAATTTATCGTCAGGGTATTACATGATGAGCTATAAGTTTGGAAATAGTGAAGAACGAATCATGAATTTTAATATTTGGTAAAAAAACACTCTATAAATGAAAAAAACACTCGTAATTATTGCTTTTATTTTGTTGCAAAATATTCTGTTAACTGCCCAAAGTATATTTAACATGAGTTTCGACAATGAAACGATTGGAGCTTACACCGATGCAATTATCAAGTCGAAATACAGCAGTGTAGGTTGGTCACAAACCAACGGACGCGCCTACATTACCGAAGATGCACAAAGGGGTAAAGTGCTGACTGTAAATTATCCCAAATCGGTTTATGGTCCAACAAATTCGGGCGTACAGTTTCTGGCATCGTTAACACCTGCTACAACTTACTATTTGGATTATTTTGTAAAGTTCAATGCAGGTTTCGATTTTAAGCTGGGTGGAAAACTTCCAGGATTGACAAGTGGCGGTAGTGAGTTTACAGGTGGAGTTCAACCTACCGATGGCAAAGGATGGAGTGCCCGATACATGTGGACAGATGCAACCCCCGATTTGTATCTGTATTATATTGACCAACCCACGCAGTATGGCGAAGCTACAAGTATTACCAACTCGCAGTTTAGCACCAATATTTGGCATCGGCTTACACAGCAAATCATTGTGAATGATGCCAATACAAATAATGCAATTATTCGTGTTTGGGTGGATGGACATTTGACTTTGGAAAAGAAGAATTTCAGATTACGTATTGCGCCTGATGGTTTAATTGATTCATTTTACTTTTCTACTTTTTTTGGTGGTGATGATGCAAGTTGGGCTCCAAGTGTTGATTGCAGTGCAGCTTTCGACGATATTAACGTATCAACTTCGGCGCCAGATTATTTAAAAGAAATAAATCAAACCGAAAAAATAAATCTGAATCCAACTACAACATCCAGATTAGCAACTACTAATAAACAATGGGGAACTAATTTTGGCGATGTATCGGTTTGTTTGTGGAAAGATGATAAAGTGGCTGCATTCTCCATCACTATTGATGATAATATTGAAAGTGAAACTGATTTCTGGAAAGGCAAACAAGCTAGTTATGGATTTCCATTTACTTGGTTTTTGATTACCGAGGCTGGTTCGTGGCCGGGTTTTGATACCGATGCAACAGCCGACAGATTCAATGTGAAAGATTGGACAAAATATGCTGAATTGGCAAAATTGGGTAATTTTATTGATTGCCACGACGACCGCAACTGGTACAAAACTGTTGGGTCAACTCCAAATCCAGATTCGTTGAAATATGTAACAAGGCTCAAAGCAACCCGCCAAAAAGTAGCTTCCGAAACAGGAAGTTTTGGCAATAAACCCTTAACTTACGCCTATCCTTTTGGCGAAGGAAATGTGAACTGGGCTCGTACTCAATATATTGCTATACGTGGCACAACTGGTGTACTCAATTTTGCTGACAAAGTAAATTACCTAGATGTAAACAGTGCTTCGAGTCCGGGTATTTCAGCAGCTCCTGCAACCTATATCGATCCTTTATTGAATAAAGTTTCGACCTTGTTCAATGTAAATTATTATCGTGGCTGGGGAAGTACGCATTTTCACGGACTTTACACCGATGATGCTAAAACAAAGGCCGACAATTTATTACAATATCTATTTGCCCGAAAAGACAGTATGTGGGTTTCAGGATTTTCGGCTATTGCACAATATGGACAATCGCGCGATACGCATCATTTGACCGTAAATTCTATCAACACAACTGAAATTAAGTTTACACTCACCGATGAAATGAGCGATGCCTTGTTTTTCTATCCGCTTACTGTTAAAATAAAAGTTGGAAACGATTGGGCAAATGTTACGGCAGTGCAAAATGGAGTTTCGGTTTCGGCTCGCTTAATTTCGTATAATGGAAACAAGTATGCCTTGATAGATGCCGTTCCAGATAGAGGACAAGTTACCGTAACAGCTGAAGTTGACTCCGATCCGGCTGTAATTACAGTTGCAGAAAATACCAGTGTGGAAGCAAATACTTCTAAAACCATCAACTTTGGTGCCACTACAACTAAAAATGAAGCCATTACATTTACATTTAGCCAGTTGCCTGCATTTATTAGTTCCGTAATCGACAATAATAATAGCGGACATTTTGTAGTTTCGCCTAATGAATCGCACATTGGAGCTTATACCATTACACTTAATGCTGATAACGGACGAAGTACCATTTCGAAAAATATTGGCATTACAGTAACTCCGGATATGAATACTATTATTGTAAAAGCCAACGTGGCGGATGCTGCGGTATATTTTCCGCTTCATACATTTGTCGATACTAATAATCGTGATAATGTAATAGCAGGAGGAGGTTATGTATCGGGCAAGCAAATGTCGGCGGTTTTTCCGTTTCAAATTCCTCCTATGCCTGAAGGTAAAAAACTGAAGTCCGCATCTTTTCAGGCTTATCTCGAAAGCTTTAATACGCCTACTTCCATCACGGGTCATATCGATTTATATACGCTTGAGCCACGCACTTCATCGGCAGTATTATTGTCCGATTGCTATGCAGGTGATTTTTTGAGCACCAATGGAACTGCTATACAGGAAAATTTTTCGACAAAAGATACCCCTGTTGGAGTTGTAAAAATGAATACTTCGGGAGAAGAATCGCTGACACAAATACTGAAAACGGCCTACACAAACGCTCATGCAGGGAAATATATTTTTGTGCGACTTAGTAATAGCGATGTAAATCAGAATATGTACGGACGTACAATTTTTACCACTGCTGATGGAGCAGCTAAAACAGCAATTGACAGTAGATTTCCCAGTTTAGTTTTAAAGTACGAAGGTACTGCTTCTGAAATTCAACACCTCAGTCAATCAAGTGACTTCTCGGCATTTCCTAACCCTCTTAAAAGCAGCGTTTTAAATATTAAAGTTCCACAATCGATGCAGTACGAAATAATGAATATTGAGATTTGGGATATGAAAGGTACTTTGCATTATACAACCCAACTCAAAACTCAAACAGAGATTCAACTTAATTTACCAGAATTAAATGCGCAGATTTATTTACTAAAATGCAAAACTAAAAACAACATATTTCAATCACAACTCATTAAAATCTAATAAATTAAATTATTTTTTTACACTTTAAAA
>DYSC01000235.1 GCA_020726365.1 Porphyromonas sp. | reverse complement strand
AAGTTTAGTATTAGAAGCCCAAGACGAAAGTTGTATTCAAATGCAAGATGGCATAATAACAGCAACAATAACAGGCGGAACCGAACCATTTACATATAATTGGAGCAATGGTTCAAATATTAATTATATAACAGGATTAAGCGAAGGAATGTATTCCTTAACCGTAACAGACTTTAATGGTTGTACCGCTAATGACGAAGCCGGTATAAATAAAGCCGAATACGAATGTTATTTTATACCAACTATATTCTCGCCAAACGCTGATAAAAACAATGATATATTCCACGTAATGGCACACGGAGTAAAAACATTCACAATGTTTATTTACGACAGATGGGGCAATGAAATATTTGCAACAACAGACATAAACGACGGTTGGAATGGCACATACAAAGGAATGAATATGAACGACGGAGCCTATGCTTACTACATAAAATTGGAATATAACAATGGCTCGGTAAAAGAAATAAAAGGAAACATAACACTAATACGATAAAATATGAAAACAATAAAAATAATAATATCAATAATACTGTTGGCACAAATAGTAAATTCGCAAGACTTACACTATGTGCAACAAGATATTACAAAAACTCTGATAAACCCATCTTATGCAGGCATAAATAGCGAAGAATTTTCGGCAGGCATAATATACAGAGACCAATGGAATCAATACGGACAAACCTACAAAACTTATGGATTGGGCGGAGAACTAAGATTAAAAAACTCAGCATTTTTAAAGAATGTAGGAATAGGTTTGTGGTTTGATAGAGACAACGCTGGAATAATGCAAATAGCCACAAATCAATTAGGAGTATCAATAGCCTACCATACAAAATTAGCAACACAACATCAGTTTTCCGCAGGAATTTATGCAGGCATGTTAAACAAAACACTATCTAACTCAGAAATGCAGTGGGAAAGCCAATACAACGGAATGTACTACGATGCCAATGCAAACTCTAACGAAACAATAAACAAATACACTCAAACAAAACCAGACGTAGGAGTAGGAGGCAATTATAAGTTCAATAACAAAAATAACAAAGGGTACGGACAAATCTACCAATTAGGAGTGTCAGCCTACCATTTAAACAAACCAGATATGTCATATACAAGTATAAACGTTGACCCATTGTATATTAGAACCGTAATAAACGCAAAATCGATAATAGATATACCAGGTAGTATGGTTTCAATAAATCCGGCAATAACGTATATGATGCAAGGACCCTCAAAAGAAATGCTACTAAGCTTAAGAGGGATTTTCGATTTATCAAAATCGAAAAACAGAAGCGAAAGCAACTTGCAATTACTTTGGGCAGGAGTTCATTACCGAGCAAAAGATGCCGCAGTATTAGAATTAGGAATGCAAACATTTAACGTTGCCGTATCCTTTAGTTACGACTGGACAGTATCTTCTCTATCATTTACTGATAACAGAACTGGAGCTTTTGAAATATCTATTAAATACACTAAACGAGATTCTAAGTATAAAGGCAATAGCTTGTTGTAAAAATTAAGAATTAAAAATTAAAAAAATGAAAACACTATCTTTATTAATTTTGCTAATTTCAATTAGCTTTATGTCAGCCTTTTCGCAAGGCGTAGGAATAAACGG
>DYSC01000234.1 GCA_020726365.1 Porphyromonas sp. | reverse complement strand
AACTTTACAAACTTTCTAACTAAAAAGTCCTTCGCTCAATGCAATTAACGCACGTTTTTTATCGTCGGCATTTATCAGGAACGAAATATTGTAATTGCTACCACCGTACGAAATCATTCGAACCGGAATGTCTTTCATGGCGGCTACGGCTTTTGCCTGAAAACCTACATTTTCCGAAGGTAAATCGCCTACCACGCAGATAATAACCATGTTTGAATTGATAGAAACTGTGCCGAGTTTTTTCAGGTTGTTTACAATTTCATCCAAGCGTTTGGTATTGTCTATGGTTATCGAAATACCTACTTCGGATGTTGTAATCATATCAATTGATGTTTGGTACGATTCGAAAATTTCGAACACTTTACGCATAAAGCCGTGTGCCAACAACATACGACCCGATTTTATTTTGATAGCGGTAATGTTATCTTTGGCTGCAACTGCCTGAATAGAACCTTTTTTGCTTTGCATCGAAATAAGGGTTCCCTGTGCTTTGGGCTCCATAGTGTTGAGTAGGCGAACAGGAATATTATTCAGTTTAGCAGGCAAAATACAAGTTGGGTGCAAAATTTTTGCTCCGAAATAAGCCAACTCGGCAGCCTCTTCGAAATGCAGAAACGGAACAGGTTTAGTACCTTCTACAAAGCGAGGGTCGTTGTTGTGCATACCATCAATATCAGTCCAAATCTGAATTTCGGTAGCTTTTACGGCAGCGCCAATCAACGAAGCAGTATAATCGCTACCACCGCGCTGCAGGTTGTCAATTTCGCCATAGAAGTTGCGACAAATATAGCCCTGAGTAATGTAATAGGTAAAGTCGGGGTGAGCAATCAGTTGTTTCTCTAAATTTTCGGCAATATAAGCTGTGTCAGGTTCCGAATTTTTATCAATGCGCATGTATTCCAAAGCAGGTAATAGAGCGCTGTTTTCGCCTTGTTCGAGCAAATATAGTTGGAACATATTGGTTGAGAGCATTTCGCCTTGAGCCAATATGGCTTTTTCTTCGAAAAGGGTGAAAACCGATTTCGAGAACGAACGAAGGTACTCAAAAATTGACTTTACAATGACCTTAGCTTCTGATTTGTATTTTTCGGTAGCATATAATTCATCAATTACTTCCATGTATTTTTGCTCCAATACATTGATGCGTTCGATGGCACCTGTTGTATTCATTTTGTAAAAATAGTCGGAAATTTCAACTAAATTATTGGTTGTGCCCGACATAGCCGATAAAACCACAATTTTTTGTTCACCGTCGCATATCAAATTAGCAACGTCTTTCATTCGCAATGCTGAACCTACGGATGTTCCGCCGAATTTTAATACCTTCATTCTTTATGTTTTTTATTATTGGAAATTGAAAAATTTGGAATTAGAAATTGACTGCAAAAGTAATATTTTTTATCGGTTTTTTAATTGTTTCTTTCTATGAATTGTGTTACATATATGAAAATTGACCCTTAAAAGATAAAAATAGCTTTTCCAAATTTCAAAAACCTTTCAAAAAATATTGGTAGCAACCCAACTTATTTTACTTCAACTTCTGCAATGCAAGTAACATTTTTTTTAAGATATATAATGGCACAGTAAAGTATAGCCTGAATTATATTTACTCTTCTGTAAACTCCCCTAATT
>DYSC01000233.1 GCA_020726365.1 Porphyromonas sp. | reverse complement strand
TGTTTTATGATCGCTTGTTAATCCCAAGCATTTTTATTATTTCATAATTTGTGCTTCTTCCTCCGCTTGTTTCTTTTTGTAAAATATCCTTCTTTATTAAATCTTGAATATCTCGAAGTGCTGTATCTTGTGAGCATTTATTAATTTTCCCCCATTTCGAGCTTGTTAACTTTCCGTCAAATCCATCAAGTAATCTGTTGATTATCTTTTGTTGTCTATTATTGAGTATTGTGGTAGAATGTATTTTCCAGAATTCTGCTTTATGTAGTATTTTAGATAAAGTTTCATCAGAAGAGTCAATAGAATTTATTAAACATTGTAAAAACCACAAAATCCATTCTGTTATATCTGAATTTCCTTTTTGTGTATATTCAAGTTTTTCATAATACTGGTTTCTTTCAACTCTGATTTGGGCAGACATACTGTAAAACCGCCTGATACTTCTATCGGAACGAGCCAAAGTCATATCTGTAATTGCTCTTGTAATTCGTCCGTTTCCATCGTCGAATGGATGAATGGTCACGAACCATAAATGAGCTATTGCCGCTTTAATAACCAAATCTATTTCATGCTCATTTTCAAACCATTCTAAGAATTTTTTCATGTCTATATCTATTCGATCAGAACTTGGGGCTTGAAAATGAATTTTTTCTTTTCCCATTGCTCCCGAGACAACTTGCATTGGGCCTGCCGTGTCTTTTCTCCAATCTGCGACAGTGATTTTATAAAAATTACTCCAACCTGTCGGGAACAACGCAGCATGCCAACCAAATAATCGGTCTTTAGTCAAAGGCAAATTATATCTTTGTGTAGCATCAAGCATCATTTCAACTATTCCATCAATATGGCGTTCAGATTCAACTGCTCCAGCTATTTCAATGCCTAATCGACGTGCAATTGAAGAACGTACTTGTTCTATTTCCAAAAATTCACCTTCAATTTCAGATGATTTTATGACATCTAAAGTAAGTATGTTTAAAACTGCTTCATTTTGCAAATCAAAGCCAAGTGATTCCATTTTTCCAAGAAGTCTGCCCTGTCGATTTCTCGCTTCACCAAGTCTTATCGTCACTTTCTTATAGTCCCAAGTGAAGTCCGTCCAATTTTCATTTTCGTGTATATACAATTTCATTCTCCGCAAAATTTACTGCAAATATAATGCTTTTTCTCTGCATAGCTATTTTTTCTCCGCATATTTTTCTGCGATTAAGCGATTTTTCTCCGCAATTGTGTTCGTTTTTGCTTGGCGGTAACGTGAGAATTATCGCAAAAACGAGTTGTTTACTATGCAATATTTTGACTTGGACAGTAAGTTTTTCACTCGGAGCTTACTGTGTACCATCCACATCGAGTCATTACGATTGGGCGATTAAAAAAATTAAAATCCATCTCAAAACATACTTGAAGGAATATAATCCAAAATCAGCATTAAGAAATACTGATTTGATTAAGGCTTTATAATTCAGCTTTTTTATGAAATTATTCAAACAAAACCTAAATCAGCCTGTCCACCCGATGTTCGGGGCGGGTTGATTTATCGGGAGTGTTACCCTCATTCGAGCACCGGCCTGAATACCAGTCGGTAGGTGCTTAATTCGGGTTTAAAATTGGTAAGCATGTGTTAACATGCCATGTAAGT
>DYSC01000232.1 GCA_020726365.1 Porphyromonas sp. | reverse complement strand
AACGCTGTTCAACAAATTCTGGAATAGTGTAAATCTTCTTTTCAATAAAAATTGGTAGAAAGAATTTACCAACTACAAGCAAAGTTATTGCTGCCATCCATTCGTATGAAGCAATTGCAAGTCCGACAGCAAATCCCGAACCCGACATTCCAATAAATTGTTCAGCAGAAATATTTGCAGCAATTAGGGAAGAACCAATTGCCCACCATGGCAAAGACTTACTTGCCAAAAAGTAATCGGTTGAGTCTTTTTCTTTGCCTTTTTTCTTACGGGAAACCCAAAGTCCTAATGCGACAATTGTAAATACATAAAGTCCGAAAACTAGATAATCTATAAACGAAAATGTCATGTTAACTCTAAATTTAAATTTAAAATTGAGAAGTTCCACCGAAGTGGAACTTCTGTTCATAAATTTGTAATAAAAGCATTAGTTTGCAAATTGTGGTTTAAATCCCTTCCAACCATAATAAGCAATGTACATATAACACAAAACTGGAATAAAAAATGCGTAGTGAATTCCAATAGTATCAGCAAAATAACCTTGTGAAAGCGGAATTAAAGCACCACCAACAATTGCGGTACAAAGGATTCCAGATGCTTGTCCTGTGTGTTTACCAAGTCCATCAATTGCAAGAATAAATATTGTTGGAAACATAATTGAATTGAATAGACCAACAGCAAGAATTGACCACATTGCAAGTTGTCCAAATGATAACATTGAAACAATCACGAGTACTGCCGCCGCTAAAGCATTAAAAGTAAGTACAACATTTGGTTTAATTTTGCGTTGAACAGCAGAACCGACAAATCTTCCAACCATTGCTCCGCCCCAATAGAATGAAACAAATTTTCCAGCATCTACCTCTTTTAATCCAGCAACAAAATCTTGACCGAGATAACTTACTAAAAACGAACCAATTGAAACTTCGCCACCAACGTAAACAAAAATTGCTAAAGCACCAAGAACTAAATGTTTGTATTCCCAAGCACTTTTTTTATTATCAGTTTCAACAACATTTTCTTCAGAAGATTGAGCTGCGGCTTCAACTATTGGTAATTTTATAACTGCAAAAATTGCGGCAATTATAAATAATGCCGCCGCCAAACCAAGATATGGTATTTGAACTGCACTTGCTTCGGCTAATTTATAAGCAGCAAGTTGGTCGGTGGTCATCAATTTTAATTCTTCTGCAGTTTTTACAGCAAGTGATAAAATTAAAAGTGAGCCAAATAATGGTGCAATTGTTGTTCCAAGTGAATTAAAAGCTTGTGTTAAGTTTAATCTACTTGAAGCTGTTTCGGGTTTTCCAAGAATTGCAACATAAGGATTTGCTGCTACTTGCAATAATGTAATTCCGCTTGCAAGAACAAATAATGCAAACAAGAACATTTCGAATGATTGATAACCCGCTGCAGGGTAAAACAACAAACTACCAATTCCTGCTGTAATTAGTCCAATAACAATTCCGTTTTTATATCCAATTTTTTCAACAAGCATTCCAGCTGGCAAGGAAACGAGTGCATAAGCAGTAAAAAAGCTGAATTGAATAAGCATTACTTGTGTGTAACTCAAAGTAAAAACAGCTTTTAAGTGTGGAATTAAAATGTCGTTTAAGCAAGTAATAAATCCCCACATAAAAAACAATGTAGT
>DYSC01000079.1 GCA_020726365.1 Porphyromonas sp. | reverse complement strand
TTTTCACAAATTCAATCCATAGCACAAACTGCCAAAAAGAATAATCAAAATCCTTGCCGTGGCAAATAATCATTAACTCAACAATAGTGCTGAGTAGCTACTTTTTTTTGAATTTGAAAAAATAAGGAAAAAAAGTATGAATTAACATGTAAAGTGAATGCACGACTTTGAGTCGCATTCTCACATGCTAAAATAAATACTACACTACTTTTACCCAATGGTATCCGAAGCAACTTCTACTCTCACCTTCATACCCTTAATCTTTTCATTTTCAACATTTTTGATTACCGATTTTAGTTTGTTAGTTTTTACGGCTATGTACGAATAATACTCCTTAACTTCTACCAACCCCAAATCTTCACGCTCGAGAAGTCCCTTTTTAAACATAAACCCAACCACATCCATTTTACTCAATTTATCCTTTTTTCCTTTTCCCAAATAAATAGTCGTCCAATCGGAAACAGGCGGAGCGGCAATGTGAGGTGGAAGTTGAAACGGTGTGGGTGCAGGAGTAATAAATTCGGGCAAAGTAGCATTTGCTATGAGTAAGGAGTAAGCCGAACCTTCGGCATTCATGCGCGCTGTGCGTCCATTGCGATGAATATACTCATCCAAACGGACAGGAATATCAAAATGAATCACATTTCTAACCTCCGGAATATCCAACCCGCGCGAAGCCAAATCGGTAGAAATAAACACACAACTGCTGCCGTTTCGAAACTTCGAAAGTGCTTTTTCGCGTTCGGATTGCTCCAACTTGCCGTGAAAAAACTCATTGGTCAATTTGCGTGTTGTTAAATAGGCACTTAATTTTTCCACTTCGTCGCGCTGATTGCAAAAAACAAGACTCGAATTGTTGCCAAGATAACACAATAAACGAAAAAGCAAGTCGTACTTGTCGTTGTTCTCCCCTTTTAAAACAAAAGTTTTTAATCCGGCTAAAGCATTATCCTTCACCGAAAAATCAAGTTTTGTTGGATTCGTAATTCCGGTAAAAGCAGGTATAGAGACTGCATCAGTAGCAGAAGTAAGTATGCGTTTATCTAATGCAGGAATGTGGCTAATTATGGTTTCCATTTGAACTGTAAAACCCATTTCGAGCGATTTATCAAACTCATCGAGCACGAGTGTTTTGATCGTTTCAACCGAAAAATTAGCACGTTCAACATGATCCTGCAACCGTCCGGGAGTACCAATAAGTAATGCTGGCAATTTGGCAAGTTCGTGCTTTTCGCCGTTGGACGGACGACCACCGTAACAAGTTACTACCCTGAAACCGGTACCCATACTGCGCCAAACCTGTTCTATTTGCTGCACTAATTCGCGCGAAGGTGCAATTATGAGCGCTTGCACGCCAACAACTTCCGGTTTCATATTCAGAAATAGTGGTAAAAGATATGCCAGCGTTTTACCGGAGCCTGTAGGCGAAAGCAATAAAATATCTTTTTTTGAAGTTGCAGCGTTCAGTGTAGCCTGCTGCATTTCGTTAAGCGATTCAATACCTGTGTTTTTCAACACAGTATCTATTAGTTGAGAGTTTTCGTTCATGGGGCAAAGATACGGCTTTAAAATCAGTAAATCGTTATTCCTAATTTTAAAACCATTCTAACTCACAAACATCATGTTACTCAACAATAACTTTATTTGCGTTGTTTCCAGTACGAATAATATAAATACCCGACTGTAAAATTGGTATTTCCACTATTTGTATTGGTTTTGCTGAAAACAGTATACGACCGGTAATGTCGACAACTGAAACTGAGAGTGGTTGCTTATTTTCAATTTTTATTCGCTTACCAACAACCGATATTTTGCTTTGTGAGATTTCGGTTTTGTCCGAAATATTTGTGTTCACACAAGTTGCATTCAGATTCAGCTCCTTTATCTCCCAAGTACTTGCAGCAGTGGTATTGGATTGATATTTAAACGCAAAACGAATATCTTTTTGAAGCAATTGGGTTGGTATTGAGATATTACCGGAGTTGACAAACGTCCAACTATTTCCTGATGCCATAGTTGGGATGGTGAGTTGAGTCCACGATGTATTTGAAGGCAATGTTCCATTACTATAATTTGCTGATGCCCAGAGTGTATGATTCGTTAATTTATCGTTTTCGTTTTGAGCATGATTTATGGCGTGGTAAAAAGTAACCACAGCATCACTTTTTGCCGACAAATCGTAAGCGGGCGAAATAAGCCAATCCTCGTTTGCATTGTTTGCTGCATTAGCATAACCACTCATAACAGCACCATAATTAGCTCGCCAACCCCATATTTGTAAACCGCTTACACTATATGGCGTATAATTACCCAAACTCTCAGCAAATGTTTCGGAAATAGTTAAATTCTCACAACTCGAACCACCTGAGCTTCCAATTGTAAATGTGACACTTATAGGCACATGATCCGAAGTAGTATTTTTATAATCAGAGATTGTTTGTGTTGTAACTGTTTCCCTACGAGTAGAATTAACTTTGTAATTCTCAACTAATTCATTGGAAATAATGATGTTGTCAATAACAGGACTGTTGTAATTCGGGTCGTACAATGTATTAGTTAAGCATTTGTAGTTTTGGGTATCGTCCATAAAATTTTTATATGGCGATTCGGCAGGACTGCACGAGCTGCATTGTGTACCCACCAAATAATCGTTTAAATCTCCCAATATTACTACTCGTTTTGTATTGTATCCGCTACCATCCAGTAATGCTTTTAGACCTATCGAAGCATTTTTCCGACGGGTATAACTATCTGTGTCACTCATTGCTTTGGCATGAATATTTATAAATGACACTGGAATTAAGCTTCCGTTTGCCAACAAATTAACACTATACAAAACAGGATAACGTCCGCTCGACCAATCGTATGAAGCTCCTGCATTGGTCATAAGAGACGCATTTAAAAATTGTATTTTTGCTTTTTTGTAAATAAATCCCTGATTTTGCCCACAATTACCATAAGATGATGATGCTACCATCGCACCTCCCCATTCTACACCAAGGCGGCGAACAAGTGTATCAATAGTTGTGTACAAATCGCTTGTACCAACTTCCTGCAATGTTAAAACATCCGGATTTATAGCTTTAATTACTGCCACCACATTATTCACCTGAAGGTTTTCGTTGGTTGGTCCATTTTCCGAACAACTAAGCCATTCGGTATTCCACGTTGTGAACTTAAACTCAATGGATTCCTGCGATGCCTCGAAACGAGTCTGAGATACAGCAATTTGAGTAAATATGAAATTTACAAGAAGTAAGAATATCGTATTTTTTTTCATTGATTTTTTATAAAAATTACTTTAGATAAATTTTCTACAAATATGATTTTTTGACAGCCTGCAAAAGTACATATTTTATTTGCTATAAAAAAATAGACCTGCAAGACGTATTATTTTGAAAGTTTCAAAATTTTAAACGCTCCATTTGCACAATAAAAAAACACGAGTGTACCTACTGCAAGGTCAGGGTAGTTTGAATTTGTAACGTAAACAAGTGCACCGGCTAAAATTACACCAAGATTGACGATAACATCGTTGGAAGTAAAAACCATTGCCAACCAATGCAAGAACTGAAATGAACATCATGGTTTGAAATGTTGGAACAGTTTCGACACTAACAAAACATCGGATAACCTCCACAAAGCCCAAAACAGCCAAAAGTAATCCGTATCATTTGTTCTTCGGACGGACAATCCATTTTATTTATTTTAAAAATCGTTTTTTGCATAATCTATGACTTTTGATTTTTTTTCGATTTAACAATTTGCAATTTTTACAGCAATCGAAGCGTTTCGTTTTTGAGTAGCTTATTAGTTGCCGAATAGCAAAATTGCGGAATGTAGCAAATTTCTTTGGGGCGTTCGTATTTATCAAGCATAAAATTTATCGCCGACCATAGTGTTTCTTCACTTTCAGAACTGAACAAATCTGATTCAATCACAAGAATCACTTTATTCCCAAGTGCGCTATCAGGCTTCGAACTTATAAAATACGGAACCGGAATCAATGGTTCGAGTTTTTGCTCAATCAGTTCAGGGTTTAGTTTTACACCGCCCGAATTTATAATATTATCGTATCGCCCTTTAATCAAAAATCGTTTATTATCAATGAGTTCAACTATATCGTGGGTTACAATTTCGTCGAACAACAAGTGTGGTGCATTTATACACAAACAATCGTTTTCGTTTTTGCGAATAGAAATGCCACTCAAGGTTTGGAAATAATCCGATTTATCATGTCCGTTTACAGCCCGCAAAGCAATGTGCGAACAGGTTTCGGTCATTCCGTATGTTTCGTAAAATAAAGTGCTAAATTGTTGTATCGTAGCTTCAGTTTCTTTGTTTATTTTGGCACCACCAACAATTATTTTCTCAATTTCTAATTTTCTATTTTCAAAACTCATAATTTCTTCCAACGAATGAATTAACTGATAAGGTGTAATAGCCGTAAAATCAATGGATTGTTGCAAGTTTTCAAACGGATTTGCTTTTGGTTCGACTGTTAGAAGATTGAACTGCCCAACAATTGCCCGAACCAACATCATTTTACCGGCTATGTAGTTGGTAGGCAGGCAAAGTAATGCGGTGGAAGTTTCGTTGAGTCCGAAAAAGGTGTTTGTAATATGCGCCGAATTACGCATAGCAGTTTTGGTTAGCTCAATGGCTTTGGGTTGACCTGTAGAGCCCGAAGTATGAACAGTAATCGTTTCGGAATCGTCGAACCAATTTATCAGAAAATCGTAAATAGCTCGCTGCCACGAATTTTCAGAATTATTAGTATGATAAAAATTTTCAATACTATTTTTGTCAAAGACAAAGCCATTTAGTTTAACTGTTTCCAAATTCATGTTTTTATTCTTTAACACCCCTTTATGTGGTTTGAGGGCATATCAAATTCAATCTCCCACTTCTTATTCGTATTATAAAAAAGTTTTGCATCCCGAATTTCTAATGGCGAAGGCACATTATTGTGGTACAATTGTCCGGTGCCTAAGCCCTGCGGAAGTGCTGAGTTCAATATATAAGTCCATTGTGCAATGGCATTCAGTCCAATATTCGATTCCAATGCCGATGTTATCCACCACTTTACATTGTGTTTTTCGGCTAAACGAATCCATTCTTCCGATTCCCCAAAACCACCTATTAAACTTGGTTTCAGTATAATATAAGCAGGTTTAATTTGTTCGATTAATCGCTCTTTATCAACACGTTGTACACCAATCAATTCTTCGTCGAGCACAATAGGGATTGGCGATTTCCGGCAAAGATTTTCCATAGCTTCGAATTGTCCGGCTTTTATAGGTTGCTCGATAGAATGGATGTGAAACTCTGCCAATTGTTCCAATTTCTGCAAGGCTTCTGTTGGCAAAAATCCACCATTAGCATCCAATCGAATTTCAATTTCGGTAGCCGAAAATTCACGTCGAATATTCTGAATAATTTCCAATTCGGTTTCAAAATTCAACGCACCCACTTTCAATTTAATGCAATGATAACCTGCTTCAATTTTTTCACGAATTTGTTGCTGCATAAAGGCTTTATCGCCCATCCAAACCAACCCATTAATCGGAATGCCGGCATTTCCACGTGTAAATTCAGTAGGGAAAAGAATTTTCGAACCTTTCGCCTTTAAATCCAAAAGGGCAGTTTCCAACCCGAAAGCAATCGAAGGATAATGTTGTAAATCAATGTCTTTGGGTGGAATTTCAGCATTTAGTAAACGGCATACTTCATCTAACTTCGATTTAAATGTTTCCTCTGGGTCAACACTCAAACCCTGAATAGTAGAGCACTCTCCAATACCTATAACACCATTTTCTTGCAAAAAGAGATACGAACTCGGCTTTTCAGCGAGCACACCACGCGAAGTACCTGCGGGAAAACGAAAGTTTAAAATATGTTGAATATGTCGTGCTGTCATTCGCATTAATTTGCTGCAAACTTAAATAAAAAATTGGGATTTACTATCCAGTCAAACAGTCCATATCTTACAAAGTTCGAAAAGTATTATTCGCAATCCACTTTTTTTACAAAATTAAAAATTCGTAGTAACAAATATCATTGTTTGTAACATCTATTAAATTTGGCTTTGCAGTATCATTAAACGGGCTTTTAGTACTATATTTGCACATTAGCATTAAACAAAATTATTCACCAATAAAAAACAGAAATTATGAATAAAATAATCACAACAATTGCCTTAGTACTTATTTTCACAAATTTAGTTGCACAAAAAAGTACTATTGTTCAAAGCGAAGGTCTATTTTTCACAGATGCCTCACAAACAAAACTTTACACAGGTGAGTTAAAAGAGTATTTTGACAATGGAGCGCCTAAATTAGAAATAAATATTAAGGATGGAAAACCGCAGGGTGCATACATTGTTTATTTCCCAAATGGAAAACCAAACGAAGTTCGCGCTTATAGAAATGGTGAGTTTCATGGCGTTTGGCGAACATACAACGAAGCCGGGATGCTTATTGCCGAAGCTGAATATCGTAATAATCAAAAACACGGAATTTGGCATGTCTGGGACGATTCGGGAATAATGCGTTACGAAATGCAATACGAAAAAGGGGGAAAAATCGGAACTTGGTATATGTGGGACGAAAAAGGTAAACTTATTTCTGAGAAAACTTATTGACAATAAGCTAATTAAGTGCTGTGTAGCCTTTGTAACATTATCTTAATACTGTTGTATAACCTTTGTAATAATTTTGTAATATAAATGATGTTTCTTTGTAACGTGAATTGAAATTCACGCATTAATAAGAATATAAAATTAATATTATACAATCATGAAAAAGTTATTTTCAATCGTTTTATTATCAGTAGCTATTTTTTCTTTGTCGGCTAAAGGTACAACTGCAAGTCCAGAAGCAAAACCAGCAGTGATATCAGAAGTTGTTTCTTCTGTAAATTTGAATGGTATGATTTTCGACAAAGATACAAAAGAAAGTTTGGCTGGTGCAGTAGTTACCGTTAACGGTCAGAAAATTTATTCAGATTTAGATGGTAAATTCGTTGTTAATAACGTAAACAATGCCAGAATTCAACTTAAAGTAAGTTTGATTTCTTACGAAGAAAAAACATTCGAAATTGATCCAGCTAACGCTTCATTGCTTAAAATTGAAATGAATCAACGCTAATTTTTTTAGTAAAAACATAAAAAAAGCAGCAAGTCTATATTAGGCTTGCTGCTTTTTTATGCGCTAAATTTTATCGTTTTACTTTTACTTTTACTATTGCTTTTTTGAGTTTACCTTCAGCTATTCCAGGTTGGTGCCCATCTTCGGGAAAGAATACAGCAAATTCCAACGGATGAACATTTAGCAAATTATATGCTTTATCAGCATAAAAAGTCAAATGCTTTTTTAAAAAGCGGATGTACATCTGTGTACATTCCAGAATTTGATAATTTGTCTAAAATCATTTTTTTAATATTTACTGATATTGAATACTTTACAAACCTTATGAACTTTAAAACTAAATCACCTCATCCACCGTATAATTTAAAAACTTATTAAATGGATATGCAATTCTGAAAACATTTGTTATCTTTTCGATAAAATCTTCACTATCAAGCAGCTTTTCATCAAATTTATATTCTACCAAATAATGTTTCAACTTAAGTAACTCCGCATCCGGAAAATCTTTTGGAAAACCTGCTGGTACTTTTTTAAGTTTATCTTCTTCTAAAAAATTCGTGAATAAGTTGGCAAATTCAGCTTCGTGGCGGATTTCGTTCAACTCGTCGATATTATCGTAAACACTTTTGCGTAAAGCCTTTAGCAATGGCGGTGGCGGACACCACACGCCCACTCCAACAAAACATCCTGCAGGGTCGAGATGCAGATAATAACCACCACGCTGACTTTTACGACCACCTGCCGAGGCAATAAACACGCCAAAATGAGTTTTATAAGGCGTTTTATCGTGCGAAAATCGAATATCGCGATAAATACGAAACACGCAGTCTGCCGCTTCTACATTTTTAATATCTTCGTCGAACTCAGCAATTTTGAGTATCAATTTGCTACTGAGCACATCGAATTCCTTCTTTACACTTTCGAGCCAACTTTTATTTTCGGCAAACCATTCGCGATTATTATTTTCACTCAATGCGCTTAAAAAACGGATTATTTCGGAAACCTGCATATCATTAAGTTAATTTGTTAATCAGTAAATTTGATATTTCGCAAAAAACCAATTACTATTTTTATTCACTGCAAATATAACTGTATTTTCACACAAGCTGTTCGTTGACACCTGTATTTTTTAGATTTTAAATAAAAATATATAGCAAAATTTCACTACTTTTGCAAACCAATAAATGCAGCTTAGAAAACACTGCAATTCCAGTTATTTAACTGTAATTTAATAACTTATCATTTATAATGAAAAACAGAATTAAAGATATTCTTCAGGAAATTGAAAATTTGGCTGCTCAAAACAATGAGGAGTTGGAAGCATTACGCATAAAGTACCTCAGCAAAAAAGGCTCTGTTTCCGAATTATTCAACGATTTTAGGAATGTAGCCAACGAAGAAAAACGTGAAATAGGTCAGCTTCTCAACGACTTGAAAAACAAAGCTCAAGATAAAATCAATAATCTGAAAGAATCTTTTTCGTCGCAAAATGATGCTGTTCAAAAATTGGATTTAACTCGCAGCGCCGACCCGCTGAAAATTGGCACACGACATCCACTTTCGCTTACTAAAAACGAAATTATTGATATTTTTTCGCGCATCGGTTTTACTATTGCCGAAGGTCCCGAAATTGAAGACGACTGGCATGTATTTGGAGCACTAAATTTTCCGCCAGAACATCCGGCACGCGACATGCAGGATACGTTTTTTATCGAGCAAAATCCGGATATTTTGTTGCGTACACATACTTCGTCGGTACAATCGCGCATTATGGCTAATCAAAAACCACCTATCCGCATGTTGTTTCCGGGTCGTGTTTATCGAAATGAAGCTATTTCGTATCGTGCACACTGCTTTTTCCATCAGGTGGAAGGACTTTATATCGACAAAAATGTATCGTTTGCCGACCTTAAACAAGCGTTGATGTACTTTGCCAAAGAAATGTTTGGTGAACACACACAAATCCGTTTGCGCCCCTCGTATTTCCCATTTACCGAACCAAGTGCCGAAATGGACATTTCGTGTAATATTTGTGGCGGAAAAGGTTGCCCGTTCTGCAAACACACCGGCTGGGTAGAGATTTTAGGTTGCGGCATGGTGGACCCAAATGTACTCGAAAACTGTGGAATTGACTCTAAAGTATATTCAGGTTATGCTTTTGGGATGGGTGTAGAGCGTATTACTAACTTAAAATATCAGGTGAAAGACCTACGATTATTCTCCGAAAACGACGTAAGGTTCCTAAAGCAATTCGAATCAGCTATTTGATAATCTTACTGTTCAACCTATAACCCACAGTCCATTCGACAAAATCGGCGTGCATGGAGAAATCACGTAATGTTATTCCAGCAAACAAAAGTGCAGAATTATTACGTTGTGGCTTTAATGTGGTCAACAATATTATTCAT
>DYSC01000231.1 GCA_020726365.1 Porphyromonas sp. | reverse complement strand
CAAAACTATCCGGATTATTTGACAAAGTCGGTGTGAGCAGTAAAATGTTCGGTGCCGGTGCTCTGTTATACGGGCTGAAACAAATAGGAGACGTTGCTCTTTCGGCAGTAAAAGAGTCCGCTAAATTTGAAAAATACACCGTTACGCTGAAAACGATGCTCGGTTCGCAGGGTGCCGCACGTGAACGTATGCAAGAATATACCGACATTGCAGCATCTACACCGTTCGAACTCAGCCAAGTGGTGGATGCCGGTAACCAATTACAAGCAATCGGACGGTATAATCGCGAAAATTTAACCATGCTCGGCGACTTAGCGTCAGCATCCGGCAAGCCCATTGAGCAAGTTATGGGTGCGTATGCGAAACTGAGCACGGGGCAGAAAGGCGAAGCCGTCAATATGTTTCGCGACTTGCTGATTTCAACAGATGATTGGACAAAAGCAACCGGCAAAGGCATTGCAAAGAATGGCGAGCTTATTGCCGGCACTGAGGAGATGATTAAAGCTCTTCCGAAAATTCTTAAAGATAAAGGATTCTTCGGCATGATGTCCGAACAGGCAAAAACCACAGAGGGACGCATTTCAAACCTTAAAGATTCAATAAGTGCATTAAACGTAGCCGCAGGCGACAGAATGAAACCTGCTTTTGATAAATTCATTTCCGGCACAACTTCTATCGTAACCAACTTAAAACGTTGGGTTGAAGTGCCCACGGCCGAAAAAATTGCAAAAGAAAAGGCCGAGTTAAATACGCTTGTTGGCATTATCACAAATGCTAATACGGGAGAGAAAACACGTTCGGATTTAATAACTGAACTGCAACAAAAATACCCTGAGTTCCTTAAAGGAATTGACTTAGAAACCATTAAAAACGAAGATTTAAGAAAAAAACTTGTCGAAGTCAATAAAGAATATGAGAACAAAATGCGACTGGCTTCAATGAAAGATTTTGTGTCAGCAGAAGAGGATAAGTTGCAAAATTTGTACAATGAAAACATTCGATTATCGACTGTAAGAGGTTCTTCTGTTGCAATGGAAGATATGGAACGAAGTATTACGGAACAGTTTGGTATCAAAAGTTCTAAAACATATTCAGCCGAGTATGGCAGTCAAGGCAGCAGTTTTGAGGAAAACTTACGCACTGCCAAAAAAAGATATGACAAAATCATAGCTACTCAACCTGACGACACCAAAGCTCGAAGTTTTTTGGATATGTATTACAAATACATCGGATATGCAAATATACAAAAAGAATACGGTAAACTTTTGGAAGGTGGAGGTATTCTTGAAGATAAAATATCTGCAAATAATGAGGAAATAAAAGTTCTACAAAATCAGGTAAATATATTTAAAGGTAATTTAGACAAAGAACAGCGTGCCAATATTCTCGAACGTGCAAAAGCAATAAATCCCGATGATAAATCTACATATAAGCAATTATTCGGCAAACAGATTTTGCAAAATGAATTTTTAGCACTTCGAGATAAAGGTTCAACCGCAATGGACACTGTTACCCCCGAAGAATGGCAGCGGATGGCTGATTTTGTTGATGGCAAGCTCGCTTACACAAAAAGCTCCGGAGGTGGCGGTACAGGCGGGCAAGGGGCTATCGACAGGGCAAGTGCCGTGATTGACGGCGGCGGCAAATCCGTAAAACAATACAACATTACGATAGATAATTTAATCGGTATGG
>DYSC01000230.1 GCA_020726365.1 Porphyromonas sp. | reverse complement strand
ATTGTAACTATTACGTCATTTACAGCTCCTTAGAATTTTTCTAAGCGGATTTATTTTTTGAATTAAATTAATTTATTTTGAAAATTTAGATTCCAAAAATTGAATATTAAACTTGATTATATCGACTAAAACGTTCTGATCGATATCGCTCAGTTTTTTGACATAAATGCAACCTTTACCCATTTTAAAGCGGCCTAAGTTTTCGAGACATTTTTCTTGCTCAGGCGTTCCTGAATAGACGTAGAGCGAAATAGCTGCTTTTCGTGGCGAAAAACCAACTAAAGGCCAGTTTCCCTCTTGTCGGCTTCGTTCCGATTTGTAATGATAACTTCCAAAACCAATCATACTCGACCCCCATATTTGAGGTTTTTGACCAGTGATTTCTGTCATCAATTTCAATAATTCGAAGCTATCAGTTTGCTTTTGAAGGGTGTCGGCAAACGATTTGATAAATGTTTCAACATCGATATCAGTGGGTTGAGTTTTAAGTTCTGACATAGTTTTTTTTTATTGGTGTAATATTCTATTTGTATGGTATATTCTAAGTTATTTCTAAAATCACATATTATCAATGAATTGATGCTAAGGTTTTATTTTCCAAATAAGCTCAGATGCTTCTAAGTAGTCGGGGAGAGCAGCAGAGCCATACCAGTTATAAATTTCGTAATCGAGTAAATTTTGAGCAATGGCGGGGTCTGTTTTTAATAAACGTTCTAATTCTTCGGTGTTCTTAACCTGATCAAAAATAAATATTCCTCTGTAGTTCTTTTCGTTTTTTTCAATTGGACCAGCAACGATCAGTTGTTTGTTTTCGACCAATCGAACAATGTTTTCAAGATGTAATGCAAATATTTTACTAACCCATTCTTTATCATTCGAAACAAGACTTCCTGTTTTTAAAATGACTAAATAGTAGGGTTTCATTCCATATTCATCGGCATCAAATTTTTGTGCTAATGCACTATTATAATTTGGGTTTTTAATCGTACTATCTTGTTCAACTTCAGAATTAGACTTTTGTTTATACATTTGATACCTTATTGTTTTATGCTTACCATCTGTAATTTCAACTGTAATAACTGTATCTGATTGTTGTTGATAAATTATTTTTTTCGGGAAGTCATGTTGATTATTTTCGAAAACCCACATGCTGTCTAATTGTGTGCAAATAAACGGAATACTTTGACCTTGATTTTGTCCAATGACTGATGCTGTATAAACCAATTCGTTATTGACATATTCTATTTGAGCATATTCTGTCACATTCATTTGTCTATTTTTTACTTCGTATGCAAAACCTTTTAAGGTCTTTGGGCCTATCATGTCCCAATGCTCATATATTTCGTTGCCTTCCATTTTCCAAGTCCCCTCTATAAATATGGGAAATTGATTTTGAGCGTGTGAACCTAAGTACAGGACAACAGTAATGAAAAGTAAAAAGAGTCTCATAATATTTTTTTTCAAAGGTTAAATTTAAATGTTTTATAAATTAAAAACCATGTCCATAAAACATGGACATGGTTTTTACAATATTTATATTTGAACTGTTATTTATCTCTAAGCAACTGAACAGCACCTTCGAATTCATACGCTTGGCCTTTTTTACCAGACCCTGTAATCACGTAGTAGTAAACTCCGGCAGACATTTCGCCGCCATTGTTTAACTTTTTACCGTTCCACGATTCCGATGGGTCAG
>DYSC01000010.1 GCA_020726365.1 Porphyromonas sp. | reverse complement strand
TATAAATTGATAGTTTGGAAGTGTGTTTACTTTTAAAATATCACACAAATCACATCAAATCAAATAATTTTAAATAAAATGCAATAAAATTATGGTATTTTTAGATTTTTTCAACATAGTGCAATCGTTTGCGATTAATTTATAAACTTTTTAGCTATCAACGTGTTTTGTAGAATTATAATTATCTAATTTTGTGCATTGTTTTTTTTAAATTCTCTATTTATAATCCTTTAAAAGTATGTTTGTTATGAAGAAAAAATTATCTCAATTCAATTACTTGAATTTTATCAATTTACCTTTTAGATTTTCTATTAATAGCCTTTTGCTTATAATAGTTTTTGCTTTTTTCTCACAATTAGTTTTAGCAGATGGAGGAATTGGGTACAAAGGAATTTATATTAATAAAAACGGTACAAAAACATGGTACAAGGCTCATAATGTATCTTGGAGTTATAATGGTTGTGGTAATTACCAATTTAATAGTGCTGCTGATTTTAGTAGTCAAGATTTGGGTACATTAACGTCATCTGAAACTTTTCAAATTGCAGGTTTTGCAGTTGTAGGTTGGACAAATAGTAGTGATTGGGTAGCTGGAAAGTTGTTGTATAAGGTATGGAAGCAAGGTGATTCTGAACCCGGCGGTTGGTTAGAAATTTACATTGGAAATTATGGCAATGGCAATGGTGCTTCTCAAGTTGTATGCACATCTGGAAATGATAGAGTAGTTGGATATGACAATGGAATAACAAATATAAATCCAGGAACTCCTGGCACGTATAATTTAAAACTTCAGGCTCTTGGTAGAATGCAATATAATGGTGGATCTTTCAATGCAAACGATGGTTCAGATGTTACGGCTACATTCACAATAACGTCATCAGCATCTGATAACTTTAGATCTAAAACTTCTGGAAATTGGAGTGCCGTAGGTTCATGGGAGTCATCTTCAAACACAACAAACTGGGGAACTGCTACTTTAGTACCAGGAAGTTCGGCGACTTCAATTACAATCTTACAAGATCACAATATAACCCTCGATGCCGACGTTTCGGTTTCGGGCTTAACAATTAATTCGGGTTCAACTTTCACTGCAAGCGATGCCTCACCCCGTACATTAACAATTTCGAAATCAACAGCAGGCTCGTCAACAACACTTACAAACAATGGAACTTGGGCAAATGGCACAGGTGGTTCTACCGTGGTATTTACAGGAGCACCAAGTAGTGGCGATGCCATTCATGCCATTTCGGGAACAATAGTATTTCAAAATCTGACAATTAATAAAACGGGTGGAAGCTCTAATGTTGGGACTTCGTCTGGAGAAAATTCTTCACTAACTGGAACTTTAGAAATTGGCAGCGGAGGTTTTATTTCAACAAATCCTCCAACAGGTTTTTATGGGACCGGCTCTATTTTGAAGTTCAATCAGGGTGCTTCAGCAACTTATGATGTTAATGCTTTAGATAAAACTTGGTCGACAACCGAAATTCCTCAAAATATTACTGTAGCATCTGGAAAAGTAAGAGTAAATGAAAACAGAACTGCGACAGGAAGTTTGATAATTTCGGCTGGTGCAACATTAGAATTAAGTGCCGCCAAACAATTCACAGTAAGCACTGCATTAACCAACAATGGAACGTTAACATTAAAATCAGCTAATGGTGTTGGTACTGCCGCTATAATAACTGGTACTGTAGATGGTTCGGGTACAACAGTGGTTGAACAATTTGTTTCGAGTGCTGCAACTGGCACAACTGGTCGTAACTGGTACATATCGAGTCCACTTTCGGCTGCCACAAGTAGCACAATTACAACTGAAACAGGAAACGGATTAGTTTACTGGAATGGAAGTGCTTGGACTGATGCCGGAGCGACAATGGATGTGATGAAAGGCTATATTGCAGAATCGCCTAATGGAGATAAAACAATTCAATTTACAGGCGGGTCATTAAACACTGGTGATAAATCGGTAACTAATTTGCCAGCAGGTTTTAATTTAGTTGGAAATCCTTATGCTTCGTATGTTGATTTTGCTCAGGCTACAAAAACAAATGTTGAAACTTCAATTTGGTATCGCAGTAAAGGCAGTGGTTCTTATGTTTTTCAGACTTATAATGTGCCCGCTAATGTTGGTGCGAACGATGGTTCGGCAATTATACCTCCACTTCAGAGTTTCTGGATTAAAACCACGAGTGCAACTAACACCTTTGGCTTCACAAATGTTATGCGTTCACATCAGGATCAGTCGGTTGCTACAAACCGATTAAAAGCACCTGCATTTAGGACCCAAAAGTTAGCTCGTTTGGAAATTGCTGCCGGTACTGACAAAGATGAAGCCGTGATTCTTTTTAATCAGAATGCATTAAATACATTCGATGACTACGATTCGCAAAAAATGTTTAATGATGAGGCTGGTTCTCCTGAAATATATACATTAAGTGATAATAAAAATCTTGTTATTAACGGTTTTAATGCTATTCAGTTAGACACTGAAATTCCATTAGGCTTCCGCACCGGCAATACTGATGCGAATGTCAGTTTCAAATTAAAAGCTAGTCAATTACTGAATTTTAACTCAGATACCGAATTGGTATTAATTGATAGAAATGGAAGTACTACCGAAACCATTTTGACCGAAGGTTTGGAATATACTTTTAATTCTGCAGCAGTGAATATAACCAATCGTTTTAGCTTGGTTTTCAGAACTAAAGGCACTACAACAGGTGGCTGCTGCTTCAGCACTTTCGAAAATAAAATTCGAATCCAAAAAAACGAAAGCAATCAGATTGTTGTGAATTGCGATAACGTGGTTTTGAAAAATGCTACAATTGCGGTTTATAATGCAGCTGGTCAGAAACTGATGCACCAAAGTGTACAAAATTCAACAACTACTTTGTCAACTGCCTTTAAATCAGGTGTATATTTGGTTAAACTTCAGTCCGAAGGCAAAGTGTACAATGTAAAAGTTACTATCTAAAATTCTATAATCAAATTTAATTCTAATATTTATGAAAAAAGCAGATAGAATTGATAGACAAAAGTATTCACTACCGATTATTGAAAAAATTGAAATTGATACGGATATTTCGTTGCAACTTGAGTCAAGTCCACCTATTGGACCTTCCGAAACAAATAACGTAGAGCCAAGTCAGCCCAATCCATTTAAAAATGAATTGGTTTAAAACAATAAAAAATCCCCGAAACTCGGGGATTTTTTATTTCAGTTAATCTGCTTTCAGATTTTATGCTTATTTTTGTACACAAAGTTCTAAAATAAAAAAACACATCAGTTAATAGTATGGATATTCAAACACTCAGCCGCATTAAGTCAAAGTTTGTTGCTCGTCAGGTAGCCGAAGAATTAGTTATAGTGCCTTTAAGTGGTAATGTAGCTCAAATGAATGAGCTTTTCACATTAAATGAAACGGGCAAGTTTATTTGGGAAAACGTATCGGAAGATAAAACTACTGCACAAATTTCGGCTCTAATGACAGCTGAATTCGATATCGACGAACAAACGGCTCAACGTGATGTTGAAACTTTTTTGTCGCAAATGGATATGCTAGAAAAATACAACAACTAAGCAATGAATCAGTTTGGATTTGAATTTAATATTTCAATTGCTGAAATTATTCTTCATGTTTTTTCGAAAAATGCAATTGAATTAGAAGCCGGTTATGTGCCGTTTTTGGTTGAAAAAACCGAAAAAGCCGACATAGAAGTGGAATGTTTTCAGGGTTTGCCCGAAGTTGATTTCGATGCATTGAAACTTTTGTTTGAGGCTAAAAATGAAGAACAGCGATTTTATTCCATTTACGAAACCTCGGAGGGTTATTGCTTTGTGTTATTCGACCAGCAAACGAAAGATGAAATTCAACAAATTGCTTATCTGAATGCTGCGTTCAACTATTGGAAAATTCACAGTCGCAATGCAATGGCGCTTAAATATCCAATGGGTCCCATCATTATGCATTACCTTACGCTGCTTACGGATGCTGTTTTGATGCATGCTTCTTGTGCTTTCGATGGCAAAAAAGGACGTATGTTTAGTGGCTTTTCGGGTGCAGGGAAAAGTACTATGTCGATGATTTGGGCAAATGCAGGTTCGCAAATAATTAACGACGACCGCTTGGTAATTCGCAAAACGAATGGTCAGTTTTTTGTTTATAATACACCAATGTATTATGTTGATAAGTCGAAAAAAGCGCCATTAAGTGCCATTTATCTGATTAGTCATTACCCCGAAAATAAAGCAAAAAAACTAAGTGGAGCATTAGCCGTTTCGAAAGTAATAGCATTTTGCATACAAAATAATTTTGATAAGTCGTTTATCAACAAACGATTAGAGTTCTTCTCAGACTTATGTTCGGCAACACCGATTTACGAACTCGGTTTTGTACCCGACGAAAGTGTAGTGACCTACATCACTGAAAATGAATAACAAAGATAACAACACGCAACTTCACGATTTTGTGGAAGCATTGCTCGATGATGCATTGACGCTCGAAATTAAGATGCAGGGATATAGCATGTTCCCTACATTAAAAAACGGCGATACGGCTCATGTCGAAAAGTGTACGCCCGATAAAGTGAAACGTGGTGATATTTTAGTTTTCAAACACAACAGCAAATTTATAGCTCACCGTTATTTAAAAACAAAGAACGAAAACGGACATCTGTACTTTCTTGCTAAAGGAGATAACAACCGCCATTACGACTCGCTTTTTAACGAAAAGGAATTGGTTGGTAAAGTTATTTCGGCAACTATAAACGGAAAAATCAAAAGCGTAAATTCATTTTCTCAATTTATTCGGACAAAGTTTACACTGTTGTTTCCCAATGCTATAACGTTGTTAAACAATAAATTATTGCAAGTCTCAAATCGTATTTGGAGAGTAAAAAGCAAGTTTGTAAATTTTCGTACCAATTACAATTTAGCTGCTACAGGGTCAGAAAAAGAAATCTTTCAGAATGCAATTATTGCCTTTTTGCAGGGAGTTTTGCCATTTGTATTAATCATCTGTATAAAATGGTTGATTGATTATCTGACGCAAACTACTAATGAGTCTACTAATCAGGTATTTAGTTTTTACGGCTTACTCATTTTAACGGCTTTGGTGTTTTTGTCCAATGGAGTAACTACCGAATTGCGTGGTTTTTTTGGTGAAAAACTCACTCAGTCCATAGCCAAACGCATGTATGCCAATGTACAGCACAAACATCTGTCGCTGCAATTATCGCATCTCGAAAATTCAACGGAATTAGATAAAATTCATCGTGCCGTTCAGGAAGCCACTTATCGCCCCGTGAAATTTGTAAACGAGCTTTTAACGCTGTTGAAATCCATGTCTTCGGCTGTGTTTTTAGCCGGATTATTTCTGACAATAAAATGGTATTTGGTTGTAATGCTTATAGTTGCAGTTATTCCGGGAGTGTTGATTCGTGTAAAATTTGCTCGTCGTTTTCACAAATTAAAAGATGCTCAAAGTCCGGCTGAGCGCGAAATGTATTATTACAACCGAATTTTGACCGGCTTTCCCTTTGCAAAAGAAATAAAACTTTTTCATTTTAGTTCATTTTTTTCTATTCGTTTCAAAAACCTGCAAAAGCGACTTTTTGGAGAACGAATAGTATTGCGCAAATCGGAAGTGAGTTGGAATATTGCATCACATCTTTTTACGGTTTTGCTAATTTTTGCTTCGTTGGCGTATGTGTCGTATCTCAAAATTCAGGGCGAAATAACGATAGGTGCTGTTGTGCTGTTTTTCTTTGCTTTTCAGCGAGGATATAGTGTGCTGAGTGAGCTGTTTAAATCGGGTACACAACTACTCGAAGATACCAGCTATTTGGAAGATGTACGTAAGTTTTTCGAAATTAAAAATCGTAATATTCATTCTAAATCTAAAATGGAGTTAAAAGAGTCCATTCGGGTTGAAAATGTAAGTTTTAGTTACGAAACAAGTAAACGAGAGGCGTTGAAAAATGTGAACATCACCATTCCAGCTGGAAAATCGATAGCCATTGTGGGTGCAAACGGTTCCGGCAAATCGACTTTTATAAAATTGCTTTGTGGTTTTTACATGCCTACTGCCGGACAAATTTTTTACGACGATAAGAACACCGAAACACTTGGTCAGCAGGCAATTTCGAAAAATATGGCCGCAGTTTTTCAGGATTTTGCATTGTATAATGTAAGTGCGCTGCAAAACATTGCATTAGGCAATATTGACGAAAAGCCCGATTTGGAAAAAATTACCGAAGCCGCTAAAGCTGCCGGCATTCACGAAGTGTTGGATAATTTACCAAACGGTTATCATACCATTTTAGGGAATATTTTTTATGGTGGCGAAGAGTTAAGCATGGGGCAGTGGCAAAAATTAGCTGTTGCGCGTGCTTTTTATAGAAATGCCGAATTGTTGATTATGGATGAACCTTCGAGTGCGTTGGACGTTTATTCTGAAACGCGAATAATGAACTCGCTTCGCAAAATGGCCGAAAACAAAACGGCTATTATCATTAGTCATCGGCTCACTTCGGTGCAATGGGCTGACGAAATTTATTTATTCGACAAAGGTGAAATTATTGAACATGGCACGCACAACGAATTAATTGCGTTAAAATCAAATTATTACAATTTATATCAAGCAACAAAGAAAAGCTGACAGTTGATTTTCATTCTTCATTTTTCATATTAAAAACATGACTTTTATAACCATTTTACTCTCTGTACTTTTTTCACTTCCAAACGACTCAGTTACAACACAAACTGACAGTATTCATCAAAAAGAAATAAAAGAAGTTACGGTTTATAGTATCGCTTCGAACAAAATAGGGCTTCCATACATAGCAGTTGACAAATCAGAATTTGAAAAACAAAACTTCAGAACGCCTGCCGATGCGCTACAAACTCAAACCGGAATTGCATTGTCGCGCGATGGCAGCTGGGGAACTTCGGTAAATGTACGCGGAATGGGCGAGCAACGCTTAATGCTATTGGTAGATGGCGACCGACTTCAATCGGCAACCGATGTTGCAGGAGTTTTATCAACGGTTTCGTTGGATCAGTTGGCAAAAATTGAAGTGATAAAAGGTGCAGGTTCAGTGCTTTTCGGTTCGGGTACAATGGGTGGCGTTGTGAATTTTGTTTCAGAACGTCCGGCATTTTCAGAAAATTTATCGGTAAAAGGAAATATTCAAACCGGTTTTTGTACGGTTAATAATCTTATAGCAAATGCTGCAAAAATCAATTTTTCAAACAATAATTGGTATATTAGCGCAACCGGAAGTTATCGGAAAGCCGGAAATACTATGACTGCTAAAGGCGAATTGCTCAATAGTCAATTTAACGATGCTTCGTGGTCGCTGAAAGGTGGAATGCGCTACGGCGACAATCAGGAATTGGTAGTTGGCTACAACGAATTTTACGGTTGGGATATTGGTATTCCGGGTAATGATGCTTTTAAACTGCCAATACCTAATGTATATGCAACAGTAAGATATCTAAGTATAAAACGTCGACAGTTAAATGGCGAATATATATTTTCAGATATTTCGGATATGCTTACAAAGTTGAGTATTAAGGGTTATACGCAAAATATCAGTCGGGATGTGGAAAATACCTTTAAACCGGCTTCAACTTCCACTCGTTATATTTTACCTTCAAGTTTAAATTCTACTTCGGGCGTTAAAGCTACTGCCAATTTGTATTTCAACGACTACAACACTATGACTGTGGGTGTAGATAGTTGGTTGCGTAAATCGGAAACCATGCGAATCAATATTCTACAAGCCGCTGCCGATACTACTGTTTATGGTGAGCAGCCTTCGCCAATGGCTAAAGTGCTGAATGTAGGTGCTTTTGCTTTGTATAAAAAAGTAATTGACCCCAAATACTTTACTGTTAATTTTGGTGTTCGGTTGGATTATTTTCAAACCTCAAACGATACATTATTCAAAGAATTATTTCGCTACAAAATAGATAATGGCGTGCGTACAGAAGATAATACAGGCAGAGTTGCTCGAATTTTACCATCCGAAAAACCCGATTTTTCGTATTCGGCTCATGTCGATTTTGAATACACACTTGCCAAACGAAACAAGCTAACGCTGATGCTCGCAACGGCTTATCGTGTTGCCACTATCGAGGAACGTTACAAATACGTTGATGTTGGGGGCACACCAAAAATTGGAAACCCCGATTTAAATCCCGAAAAAGGCGGTTTTTCAAACTTAAGTTATATTTTCTCTGGTCGCAATCTGAGTATTAAAGCGGATGTTTTTGCTAATTATATTTTTGATTTAATTGCTGAAACTACCGGAACTTATACGCCTATAAACGGAACTCCTTTTATTGCTTTAATCTCAAACAATATAAATAAGGCATTATTTACCGGAGCCGAAATGGAGTTAAATTGGCTAATTAGCAAGCAGTTTGTATTTTACACAAATGCTTCGTATGTAAGAGCTCAGGACAGAAAAACTCTCAAATTTCTGACTCAAATTCCACCCATACATGGTTTAGCGCAACTAAATTACCGTTTGCCAAAATACTTCAACGCCGGCATAGCTGCGCAATGGGCTGTAACGCAAAACGAAGCTGCCGAAACTGAAGTGAAAACACAGGGTCATGTTATTTTTAATTTCGATATTCAATCGGTTGATATCCAAATTAAAGGCACTACTTTAAAAATTGTAGGCGGAGTCGAAAATTTATTGGATAAAGCATACAAAAATCATTTGTTTGGTACGCGTGGTTTGGATTATTACGAAGCAGGTCGAAATGTGTTTTTCAAAGCAATTCTTGGTTTGTAAAGTTTGTAAGGTTCATAAAGTTAAAAGGTTATGCTGAAAAATTTGAGTTTAGTTTTTATACTTTCAATATTGCTTATTGCTTGTACAAACAGCAATGAGCCAACGTTTTATACTTTTTATTCGGGGAGTTGGAAGTGTGAGGAAACAAGTTCGGTAAATGGTTATATTCAGCCGTACATGGTTATTGTCGACCGAAATTCGATAGATACTACACAATATATTGTTCGAAACTTTTTCGATACGGGTGATAATCAAATGATTGTGGTGAGGATAGATGGAACGAGTATTGAGCTTTTACAGCAGCCTACTTCGGGTCATATTTTACGTTCATTTAGCGGAATTTGTACACCATATACCCAAATAAAGTTGAATTATACAATATACGATGGCGAACGGGATGTGTTTTTCGAAGCAGTATATTCCCGAAAATAAAAAACGCTGAAAATACTTTTTAATGTATCTCCAGCGTTAATTTTATTTTGTAATATGCTTGCTTTTAGTAACTTGCTACAACTCTCCGAATTCCTTCTTCAATTGTAACCGAAGGCTTCCAACCAAGTCCGTTAAGTTTGCTTACATCAAGCAATTTTCGTGGAGTGCCATCGGGTTTTGTTGTATCCCAAACAATTTCTCCCTGATAGTCAACCGTTTTACGTACAATTTCCGAAAGGTCTTTGATAGATAAATCTTCACCACAACCGGCATTAACATGCGATGGTAATTCGTCGGGTGCATCGTAATGCAGCAACAAAAACACACTCGAGTCGGCCATATCGTCTACGTGCAAAAATTCGCGCATGGGTGATCCGGTACCCCAAAGTGTAATTGTAACTTTATCATTTATTTTTGTTATACCATATTTTTTTAATACATCCATTATTACATCAATGCTGTACGAGCCATTTACACCCTCGATGGGACGCTTGTCCATGTCGGCACGGAGTCCATCAATGTCATTATTCATGAGGCATTTACCAAGCAACATTTTACGTATTAATGCCGGAAGTACATGCGATTTTTCTAAATCGTAATTATCATTCTGACCATACAAATTGGTTGGCATTATCGAAATAAAATTACAACCATACTGTGCATGATAGGCTTCGCACATTTTTATACCTGCAATTTTGGCTATAGCATAAGGCTCGTTTGTCAATTCAAGAATACCAGTCAGAAGGGCATCTTCGCGCATGGGTTGAGCGGCATTGCGCGGATAAATACAGGATGAACCGAGAAACAACAATTTTTTTACGCCATTTACATAACTTTGATGAATAACATGATTTTGTATCATCAAATTTTCGTAAATAAACTGCGCTCTGTAGGTATTGTTGGCAATAATACCACCTACTTTTGCGGCAGCAAGTACCACATATTCTGGCTTTTCGGCAGCAAAAAAAATCGCTACCGCCATACCATCTAACAAATCAAGTTCATTTTTACTCCGCACGATAATGTTCAGATATCCCTTTGCTTCTAAATTACGTTTGATAGCCGAACCTACCATTCCATTGTGTCCTGCAATGTATATTTTTGCGTTTTTATCCATAAATATACTGAATTTATTCAAAGTAATTTAAAATACGGAAACCGCCTTCTTTCAGATATGTTTCTTTTTTCATTAATTTTACATCCGATTGCATCATGTCTTTTACCAATGCAGGTAAATCGTATTCGGGTGTCCAGCTAAGTTTGGTGCGCGATTTGGTAGCATCACCAATCAGCAACTCCACTTCTGTCGGGCGGAAATAAGCTGCATCCACTTCTACAATTGGGTGTTGAATGTTTTTTACCATGTCAACAAACTCTTCACCCACATTTTGTGAAAATACAGTTTCGTCTATTTTGCTGATAAATCCTTTTTCGTTGACGCCTTCGCCCTTAAATACAACAACAATTCCAATTTCACCAAATGCCATGCGTACAAACTCACGTACTTCGGTTGTTATGCCAGTGGCAATCACATAATCGCTTGGTTCATCTTGTTGCAAAATCAGGTACATAGCACGTACATAATCTTTGGCGTGTCCCCAGTCACGCTGCGACGAAAGATTACCCAAAAACATTTTTTTCTGCATACCCATAGCAATACGGGCTGCCGCGCGGGTAATTTTACGCGTTACGAAAGTTTCACCCCGCAAAGGCGATTCGTGATTAAACAAAATACCATTGCTCGCATGCATATTATAAGCCTCACGGTAGTTTACCGTAATCCAATAGGCATACATTTTAGCCACAGCATAAGGCGAACGCGGATAGAATGGCGTTGTTTCTTTTTGAGGAATTTCCTGTACCAAACCGTAAAGTTCGGATGTAGATGCCTGATAGATACGTGTTTTTTGCGTTAAATTCAGTAATCGAACAGCTTCTAAAATACGCAGGGTACCAATACCATCGGCATTGGCAGTATATTCAGGTGTATCGAAACTCACTTTTACGTGACTCATAGCAGCCAGATTGTAAATTTCGTCAGGCTGAGTTTCCTGAATAATACGTGTGAGGTTCATCGAATCGGTCATGTCGCCATAGTGTAAAATCAAATTACGATTATCCACATGCGGATCCTGATAAAGGTGATCGATACGATCGGTATTGAACAACGATGAGCGGCGCTTAATGCCGTGAACGGTGTATCCCTTTTTTAATAACAATTCGGCTAAATAAGCCCCATCTTGTCCTGTAATTCCGGTAATAAGTGCAACTTTCCCCATTTTTTTTAAATTTAATTTATATTTGAAAAAAATTATAAATCTTTATCGTCCTGATAATATTGAAAGTATTTTGCCGACGCTTCTTTTTGGCGACGCGAACCTCCATAGCCATAGCCATAGCCATAACCTGAACCATAGCCGTAGCCATAACCATACCTGCGCGAATAATACCTCGAATAATGGCTTTCATCGTTGAGTACATCATTAAGCACACAATACGGGTCAATGTGGTCGGCTTTGATTTGTTTTGCAATTTTTGCAAAATGCGACTTATTGGTTTTGCCGCTACGAGCCACAAACAAGTTGATATCCGATAAATGTGAAATAGCGTAGGCATCCGCAACTATGCCAATCGGGCTTGTATCCACAATAATAAAATCGTACCGTTTGCGGAGTTCCACAAACATATCAACTAATTTTTCGGAACGAATAAGTTCACCGGCATTTGGTGGAATAGTTCCACCCGGCAAAAAGTCATATTCGAGCTCCGGAATATGCATAATAATATCGTCTAATTCAGCCTGCCCAACTAAATAATTGGTAACTCCCTGTGCGGGATTAATATTAAAGCGACCATGAATACTTGGTTTACGAATATCTAAGTCGACAAGCAATACCTTTTTACTTGCCATGGCATATACACCGGCGAGGTTTATAGAGAAATAGGTTTTTCCATCGCCCGATTCGGCCGAGGTTATCATAAGCATAATTTTTTTCTTACGCTGTACAACAAATTCCACACGGGTACGAATAACGCGGAACATTTCGGTAAATGCCGAGCGTGGGTTGTTGATAGTTATCAACGGGTCGGATGAATTTGTATGACGCACAGAACCAATAAGATAGAATCCGGAATTTTTCTCCACATCCTTAGATGTGCGGATAGTTCCATTCAGGAATTCTTTAAGAACTACAAATGCAGCCGGAATAAGCAAACCAATAATCAGAAAAATCATGGTATTTTTCGATTGTGTTCCGGCATTTGTAACAGCTATGGTACGTGCCTTGTCGAGTATATTATTGTCGGGCGTATTCGACGATTTTAAAATTCCCGATTCAGCTCTTTTTTGTAAAAAGAAAGTATAATAATTATCATCCATTCGGTATTTTCGTTGGATAGATGTCATTTCAATTTCTTTTCCCGGAAGTTGTTCAATTTCTTTTTTAACCAATTCGTTTTTTTCTCTCAGATCGGCTTTATCGATATTGAGCGATGCACGCATACTTTTTACAACTTCATTAATTGCGATTTTCACATTATCAATGTCGCTTGTATATTTACTGTAATACATGTTTTTTTCGCTCAAGCTACTGCGCTTCAGGTTCAAATCGTTTATCTGACTTATAAGCCCCAACAACATAGGTTCGTTCAAACCAAGGCTCGAAGGTGCTACTACTGAACCATCCTCGAGATTGGTTCTCAAATACTTAGTCAGGTAATCCAAATATGTTTCCTTTAGTTTAAAAGTAGCTTCCTGATTTTCGTAAGCATTCGATTTCCCAATCAATTCGCCTGCATGCGATTCTACGTTGATAATTTGATTGCGTTGACGAAAATCGGTCATTTCGTTTTGCGAAACAGAAAGTGATTTAGAGACCGTTTCAAGTTGCTCGTCAATAAATTTTATGGTTTTGTTGGCAGCATCGTTTTTTCGCTCCAAATTTTGCATCAAAAATATCTCACAATGTTTGTTTATATAATCAATATCCCTGTCGGGGGTTTCGCCGACAAGCGATATTTCGAGTACCGAAGAGCCTTCTTTAACATAGTTGAACGACAATCGGCTGGCAAAATCGCCAATAAGCGATTCGCGCGAACGAAACTGAAAATACAGCTCACTGCTACCGTAATAACTATTTGTATTGTAAATAGTTATAAAAAACAAGTTGTTCGAAAGCGGCTCACCTATTTTTCCATTTAATTTAAAATCAGCATATTGTTTGTTATCCTCAATTGTAATGGTATAGGTACCATTGGAATGAACACTGATTTTATAAAATAGATTAAACGCTTCAGGGGCAATATAATCGGGTTTTATCAGAATAGGAGAGGATGTATACAAACTTCGGGTTTTAAAATTGCCTTTGGTTATATAATCTACGCGCAACTGTGGTAAACTATCCACAACTCGACCAATTAAATCGTACGAGCTAAGCATAATCACCTGATTGTGTGTGTTTTTGAAACCATCATCTACACCAAAACCCTGCATAAGAGCTTGTGTATTACTTGTTGTTTTATATTCTTCGATAAGCATTGTGCCGGACACTTTTACAGTAGCTTTCCATGTGCGGTTTTTGAGATAAGCAAATCCTAACGACAGCACTACGAAAATAACAAATAAGTACCAATGGTGAAGAAATATATTTACCCATTCCATCAAATCGAAACTCGATTCTTCTTCTTCCTTAAACGGAGCGGTTGGTTTATTTTGATCCATATTTTTAAATTCTACAATTTACAGCCTTTGATAATATAAAACTGTGAACAGCAACGATAATGAAGAAGAAATTACTCCCACAAAGTTACTCCACGAATTTTCGACTTTATAAAATGCCGAAGATGCGCGCTGTACATAAATTATATCATTCGGATAAATATAATAGTATTTTGATTCAATTATACTTTTCGGACGAATATCAAACTCCAAAATTTGTGTGCCGCTGTCACTCTCGCGAAGTATTTTAACCCGCTGATAATCACCAGAATGTCGAATTTCACCCGACATAGATAATGCCTGATAAATGGTAAATCGGTCGCGGGTAATGTTATAAACTCCGGTACCAGCCTCACCAATAACCATAAAAGTTTTGTTAGCAATGGATAATTTTACTTCGGCATCCGGAATAATTTCACGCATACGTTTTTCAACAGCCTTACCTGCCTCTTTCAAGGTTAATCCCACAACTTTTATGTTTTTAATAAAAGGTAAATCGATGGTTCCGTCGGGATATACACGATACGACATCATGTAATTTACACTACCTGTTCCCGATTGTATCAATCTCGAAATAGTTTCGTCTGATGTGATAAGTCTGTAAATCACCTCATCGTTTATTCTGATTTTATAATCCTCGTACTCGGCTTTTGGATATACCGGCAGCGAAGGTCTATCCTGCAGTAAACCGATGCTTTTGTAATTGTAGCACGAACTGAATCCCAGCACTACAAGTAAAACTGTAAGTATGAATGTGTGTTTTTTCATATACTTTTTCAATTACTTGTGGAGGGGTTAGCTATTCGGGTTGCCGAATCGTAAATTAAAATACCTAATGAGAAAGTAGATATAACTGTCGAAACAAGGGCAGGCAAAGTTGTTATTCTGAAAAACTGTTCGTTAAGAGGCTGAATATAAATTACATCGTTAGGTTCAATGTAAAAATACTCAGAGTGTAATAAATCGGCACTGCGCAAATCGAACATTTTAATTTGTACGCCATGTTCTGTCTCGCGAAGCACACGAATACGGCTTCTATCGTCGAACATGCCCACATCTCCTGCCAATGCCAATGCCTTAAAAATATTTATTTTTTCCTGAGGCATGTTGATAAATGCAGAATTCCCGTTACCGATAACGCTGAACGAACGATTGAGCACACGTAATTCAACTGAACTGAATTTAAAAAGAGGATCAATGGCTTTTTCGAGAATAATAGTAGCTTCACGAACTGTTTTGCCAACAACAGCCACATCGCCAATCATCGGAAAAACTATACTTCCGCTTTCTTCAACAAGGTAAGTGTACAAATCGGAACCGGCTCCGCCACTCATCATACCTATATTATCACCCATACCAGCATTGAACAAGGCATTTGTCATGTCGTCGGTCGAAAATATTTTCACATAAATGCGGTCGCCAACGCGCAATCGGTAGTCGGTAAAGCTAATACTATCTATGTATGCGGGAATATTAAATCCGGGTTTTTGTAAATAGTTTATCGTCTTCGAAGTTATACATGAACTTAAAAGATTGATAATTAATATGTAAACTGATAATTTTAAGAGTAGTTTCAACATTATTGTGGTATTACACACTATAGTAACGACAAAGATAATAAATTTTGATTCAAAATCAATATACCATGCCGATTTAAAGACTTACAACAAACAAAAAAAGTTGGAATAATGTTTGTTATGTAAGCAAAAACAATTTTCACAAAAAAAATCACTAAATTTGCATTTGCATTTATCATAAAATTATACCGAATGAAACGCATTCTGATTCTTGTTATTACACTTTCGATTTTTGGACACGGTTTTGCGCAGTACAACGATTTTCCAATCCGCAATTTCGACATGACACAAATTAATTTAGACCAACTTAAATTTGGTGTTAAAGTTAGTCCGTCTATTTCGTGGCTCAACATCGACCACAACGATGCTATTGCTGGCGGTGCCACCATGAAAATCGGCGTTGGACTTACCGCTCATTACGAAATAAATGAGTTTTTGGCGGTAGTTTCGGCTGTGAATTACAACTCGATTGGTGGCTATATGGCTGATAGTAGTTCCTTGAAGGATTTGGATTTGAAAGATTATTTCAAAGCAAATTATCAGGTTTTGGAAGTGCCACTTGGCTTGAAGATTAAAACGCCAACCGTAAACAAATACAATTATTACCTGCAAGGTGGGATTACAACGGGATTTATTTTATCAGCCAACGAAAAAAGGTACTCATCAACAACAGGAAAAGTTTCGGTAAATTACGATACACTTAAAGACCTGACTTATCCGAGCATTGTTGGATTTTTTGCGGGCGTGGGGTCACGCTACAGTGTAACAGATAATTTTAAACTTTTTGTCGAAGTAAATTACAAAAACGCCTTGTCGAGTATTTCGAATGGCGAAAATTACACAACCGACGGCAATCACAATTATACCGCCCCAATTTACATAATCCCTGCCAACATGGAATTTTCATTTGGTTTCGAATTTTAATATTTTTGAAAAAACGGAATTATGCATTCTAAAATAAATCTTGTACTGTTTCTCATTTTGATATTTGTGACTGTATCGTGCAACCCCCGCAAGCAGGAAGAAGAACAAGCCGAAAGCCGGCTCGAAAATATTCGATCGCTTATAACTGCCAACAAACTCAACGAAGCAAAATCGAAAATAGACAGCATTCATACCCTCTATCCTCGTTTGGTTGAGAAACGCAAACAGGCTGTTGCTCTGCATGATACAATAATACTTCGCGAAAGTTCTAAAACTCTGAATTATTGCACTAAAATTTTAGCCCAACTAAAATCCGATTACACACAACTATTGAAAAATTTCGTTTTGCAAAAAAATGAGAAATATGAGAAAATCGGAAAATATGTTTATAAATCACAAGTTGGTGAACAAAATACTGGTCGAAACTATTTAAAGTACGAAGTAGACGAAAACGGCGACACATATCTGACAAGCATGTATTCGGGGACGAAATTAAATCAGTTTGCTGTAAAAGTAGAAACAGCCGGAATGACAGTTGCAACTGATACGGTAGCAAAAAACTCGGGAGTATTCCATGCCTTCAACGATGGTGAACGCTACTACGAACAGCTCACATTCAAAAACGAAGCTGATGGCGGAATTGCAGAATTTATTCACACAAATAAAAACTTAGCCATAAAAGTTAAGTTGTTAGGAGCTAATAGTTTAAATTATACGCTTCAGCAGGCTGATAAAGTAGCTATTTCGGAGACATATAAATTTGCGCAAGCCCGAAAATTGTTACAAAAAACAGAAAATGATTTACGTATTGCGCAACAGCGTATTGGGAAAATAAACTTATTATATAAAGAGTAAGTTACGAGTTACAAGTTTTTAGTTACGAGTTTAAGAAAAAGAAAATTAAAAAAAATAATATCAACAAAAATAAAAAATGAAAAATGAAAAAAACAGCTTATTTATTACTTTTTAGCCTTATTGTGGCTTTGTCGGCTACAGCTCAATCAACAGGAAATGTAAAAATTGAAGAGTTGAATGCAAAAACGTTTAAAGAGAAAGTATGGAATTTTGATAAAAACAAAACCTTTAAACGGCAAGGCAAATTACCCATTATTCTTGATTTTCATGCTACTTGGTGTCGTCCGTGTAAAATGTTGGCTCCTCATTTACAAGCTATTCAGAATAAGTATAAAGGCAAATTAATAGTTTACAAAATTGATGTGGATCAGGAACCGGAATTAGCTCACAAGTTTAAGATTGAAGCAATGCCAACAATCGTTTTTGTAAACAGCCCTACTACATTCAAATCGGAGCTTGGTTACCGCGATTATGCTGAATTTGAAGCATTAACAAAGTCGCATTTTTTCAAGAAGTAATATTCTTTGTGATTCAAACAAGACTGTACGATTTTTTACATACAAAAGCCACATTCAATATTTTAGAATGTGGCTTTTGTATGTAATTACACCAGTATTTTTTTTGGAAAAATCCAAAAAAAATCTATAGTTCTATAGACAAAACAACAATATCTTCTTTTTGACATCCATGTAGTCCTTTTTCGATAAGTGTATTCAAATTAGTTATCAAAGCAGAGCTTTCATATCCTGCGTTGGGGCAATAAACCAATTCGACTAACGGGTTTTTTTCTAAAATAGAAGAAGTCAGTAACTCGATACTTGGCACTTCCGTAAATTTGCTATACTCTTGGTAAGTGAATTTCAAAAAAACAACGTTTTTTGTTATCCCTCTTACATCCAACCAATAGCCATTTTTAAGGGCAATTGGAGTAGAGAGTTTCCCTTCAAAATACAAATCCGAAGGATGTGGATAGCTCACTATTTTTGTTTTTTCATCGTTCATTATTACTGTTACGTAACTTGAATAATCTTTAACTGTCTTGTAGATTACTATTGGTCTTGTCATTTGTACTGTTTGATTATCAGCTTTTTGAGTTGAATCAGCAGTCAAGTTCTTTCTGACTGTGCACGAAACAACTCCGAAAAGTTGAGTAAATAAAAGAATTTTAAAAATAATTCTCATAATTTTAAAAATTGAAATAAATTAAAAATTATTGTTTGATAAACTTATTAACTTTTACTCCACTATCTGTTTTCACTTTAATAATATAAGTTCCAGATGATAAGTGGCTAATTTGGATAGTGAATTGATTTTGTTTTGAACTTCCCATACACAATACATTTTTACCAAACATATCAACTATCAAAATTTCTTGTATGTTTTCCGATGTGCTAAATGAAATAAAATCAGACGCAGGATTAGGGAATATCAATAATTCATTTGAGATACTTGATTTGTTTACTGAAGTAATATCATCCAACAATGTAAAATTCAAAGTACTGCCCAGCCGATTCCATCCATTATTATAATAATATACACCTATTTTGTAGTTGCCTGCAGATAGATCAATAGGGTTATTAAATTTTACTGTTTTGGTTAGTCCATTGTCAATCAACACATCTTGGTAGCCACTATAGGTCAAAGATTGACCTCCCGTTGATGGAAAAATAAATGCTATCATTTTATTATCAAACAAACCACCTGTGTTTTGTACAACTGCTGTTAATTGAGCGGTACTTTTGTAAACGTGGCTTGCATCTGGAAACGAAATAGCTGTAGTAAGCGACAATGCAGGTGCTTGAGTTGGAGTAGCCAGTATCGATTTTAAAATACTTGTACCCAACACATCGCCAGTTGACATAACATCATAATTGTTTAATGGATCATATACCACCGACAAGTAATACTCGCCTGGAGCCAATGTTGTTTTAGCTGTTATTGTAAAATCTTTAGTTTCTCCATTAATAATGTTTATTTGATCAGTAGTCAAAATTTCATAAACGTCTTCGTCTGTTTTTGACTCTAAGTACAAAATCATTGCTGAGTTGTACTCTGCTCCACTATTGGTAATGCTTAGGTGGTATTCTGCATTTTGATTTTGATAGATATTACCGACAACACTCAAATTAGTAAGTTGTAAGTTAGGATACACTGCAGTAGGAGTAGAGTCAAATGTTGCCAGATTGTTATTAACTGTTACTTGTACATAGTTTGAAGTGCCTACCGGAGCCCTCACAATAGTCCATGCCGTAGCTGAAGACTCTTTGTAGATATAATACAATCGGTAAGTTCCGTTGGCTAACGTTGGTAAAGTTACTATTTTGTCTATCGATGAATAACCATAATTAGAGTTAATAGTAGTAGATGTAGTAGATGCTACTGTTTGAATAAAAATTCCGCTATTATCATACAATCCAACAGTAAATTTTGCCCCGTAATTATTAACACCTCTATTATACATATCTGTTGCAGTGATTGTTACATTACCCGACAATGCTAAAGTCTTTACGTTAGTTTGTAAGGTGTCACTCATAAAAAGCAGGTAAGAAGGTAAAGAAGAAGTTGGCTTTTGAACTCCAACAACAATGTCTTGTCCACTATTAAAACCGCCAACTCCACCACCTACGCCATGAGTAGATGGGTTTAGTGCCGACAATTCAAAATACCCATTTGAAGTTCCACTCCAACCCCAATTTATATGGTATAAGTTATTACTGTCGTACCCATCACACACAAACAAGTGTCCACCTTCCGAAGACTGCCCTGCATACAGCACAGGACGAAAAGCATTTAATTCAGATTTAATTTTATCCTCCCATTCCGTTCTGGAATAATAGTTTCTGTAGTATTGTTGTAAATTGGGGTCGTAACCAAAATTATCTCGCAATGCTTTTGCCATATCTGTTGTGTAGGCGCCGCTTGATTCCGCATAATCCATCTCTACTGCCACCCCACAATTGTACATCAAAGTTGCAACAGCCGATTTTTGAGCAGTTGTACTTGAATCACTGTAAGTGTCAGCCATATTAGCCCAATCAAAGGTAGTATTAGCAAAATTCACCGATAAATTAATTTCATGAGTAGAAGTTGTGTATGTTTTGGAACCGGTACCTGTTACTGGCCACTCGTGATACTTCATTACTTGAGCCATACCTGTTGCTACACAGCCTGTTACCGAGCGAGAGGTGTTTTCTGGAGGTATCAATGGACACAAATCATTGTATGGTGCATCTTGATCCCATTTTATTTGACCTAAAAGTGGAGAAATAGATGGTTCGAAATTAAATACATCGGGAGTTTTGAGGGGTTGGCTATTAACAATTTGTTGTGTGGCATTAGGAATAGAAACTTCCATTGATGGCAATTGCATAATTTCGTTTTCGTAAAGAGATAACCAATATTTGAAATTTTCAGGTAAGTTGTTTTGATCAAAACTACCTTCATCGCTATATCCTAATATTTGCTTTGCTCTATCATCGCCCGATACTATTACAAACCCTGCATTGTTTGATTTGTTAAATACGTAATACGAAGCAATTAACTTCCCATCTTTGTTTTTTGAGCTTTTGCTGTAAGCTATTACCAACTGCTCGTTAGTTGCACTCGCTTTTTTAGCTCCGTTTAACGACTTTATCTTGTTGCTATTAGCTATTTGATAAGCCTCTGATTGAGTTCTCGATTTAGCCATGACCGATGGCAATGCAAGAACAAATAATGAGAATAAGAATAAAATTTTCTTCATATTTTTTTATTAAAAATTTACATATTTAAAAACAAAGATAACAATAAACTTGTGAAACTATACATCTATATCTAAAATGGATACCCTATACCTATATGGAATCGAAAATCATTTCCCCAATTGGGTGAGAATCGCCAACGTTCGGCAACCGCATTCACGGGGTCAAATAGGCGAACACCCATATCGAACCGGAATATAAAAAATGAAAAATCGAATCGCATACCTGCGCCATACGACAATGCAATTTGTTTGTAAAAGCTATTGAGCTGAAATTGTCCGCCAGGTTGCTCTACACTGTAATCATTTATAGTCCAAATATTTCCGGCATCAGCAAACAAAGCACCTTCTATAACCCAAAAAAGTTTGGTGCGATATTCTACATTCAAATCTAATTTTAAATCGCCCACCTGATTGTAGTCGCGCGGACGATTTACAATCCGTTGATATACACCCGGTCCGAGTTCAGCTTCGCGCCAACCCCTTACGCTATTGGCTCCTCCACTGTAAAACCGGCGTTCGTAAGGTATAATACTGGCATTTCCAAAAGGCAAGCCTGCCCCAAATCCGGCATGATAAACCAATCGATTATTCTTATCAAAAATCTGATAATACGTTGTATTATACTCAGCACGAATATATTGGGAGTAACGCACATTAAAGAGTTTATAAAAACCATCAGCCTCCTTAGGCGTATTCAATATTTTATTGGCTAAATACAAAATATTCCCTGCACTCTCGAAATTATAATTATTAACAGTATAATTACGAAGCGGACGGTTTGGATTAAAACCACTCACAGAACCACTGTAACCCATACGCATAATAAAATGGTCATCGTAATTGTATTTATTATAAATTCCCGGAATGATGTAAGTAGCTCGGAAATTGTCGTCGATTTTAGGAAAATACACATAACTCAGGTTGAACAATTCGAATTTATGACGGTATTTGCTTTTCGCCCACGAATAATTCATACCTCCCATTAAATTATTGGTTGTAAACTCATTAGGTCTGTTATGATAACTAATATTCGTCGTATATTCGGTATTGGCATGTACTCTTCGTTTAAAATCGTAACTTCCAAATGGAAACAAAAACTTCGGGAACATAAGCCGCACCTGCCCACTTAGCTCTCGTGCCCACTCTAAGTTTTGCTTTTCAAGCGCCATTCTGCCTTGCAAAGTCAGTGTTTCTGCCCCTTTAAATTGATTTTTATTCATGTAACCCAACTGCATTGCTCCGCCCAAATACCCTTTGGTAAGTGTACCTTCCACTTCTGCCGACACATTAATTGTTTTTGCAGGAACAATGTAGATATACGAATCCAACACATCGGGCACATCCGTTTCTTTGAAGGAGATGTTCACATATTTAATTGGTGCTAATGTGTTGAGAGCCGAATATGTGCGTTCTACAGCAAGGTCGTTGTACAAACTATTTGGTTCAATAAACGAATTGTGAATCAAAGCATCCAACTCTACAAAACGGTTTTTGGCATCTATCAAATAATAATTTCGAAACGAAACGGTATCAACCTGTTGCGTTGCTATGGTATCAGTTGTACTCGTTTTGTTCAGTATAAAACACACTTTACCAACATAATACTGTCGAAAGACTAACCAATTAATAGGCGCACTATTATTTTTAAAATTCGATTTAATATCTAACTTAATATCCACCTGATTACTTTTCTGCGCACTATCAGCCGAATAAACAATAAAATCTTTGATAAAATTATAATAACCTGAATTTCGCATTCGCGAAGCAATACGTTCACGTTCCTGATTCAGAATATCTGTATCGAAATTCATACCCCTACGAACCGAAGACCGCGCCGAATCGGAAGCAATAGAATCGAAAACAGGATGATTCGAAATGGTGCTATAATTACGTACTTTGTATGGCTTATTGGACTTAATAAGGTATTCCACCTTCACCTTTTTGCCTTTATAAACTAAATTAGTATCTGTTACAGCATTAATATAACCTCTGTTTTTGTATAACAATTGAATTTGTTGTGCCGATAACTTCGCTAATATAGGGTCAAAAATAACGGGTGGTTCTCCTAAATTTCTAAAAGTTCTGCTCCAGAACCGGTTCCATTCGCTTGTCGTGTCTTTAGGCGAAAGGTTAAAAATACCAAGCTGCATCCTGAAAAAACCAAGCACATTGGTATTGGGTGTTTGGCGACGGTATTCGTTCAACTCACTTACAGAAATTTCTTTTGTATCCGGCTTAATTTCCGTTTTATCAAGCAGATATTCTCCTTCGCCCACAAATTTAGTACTACTACATCCCCACAATAGCACAAAAATTACAAGAAAAATAATACCTGATAAAATACGTGATATACTCATTGAGTTGGGTTAGCTGATTCGAGTTGCAAATATACTTTTTTTATTGCGATGTCGCAATTTAAAAAACACACTATCAAAATCAATGCCGTTGATTATGTACGAACCCGATTATTTGACTTATCTTTGTAAGCATCAATTTTGACAAAAAAGTTATGATAAAAAAAGAAGATATTTTCCCTATTGGTCAAATAAACAAACCACATGGTATAAATGGCGAAATGGCATTTAGTTTTACTTCCGATGTATTCGACAGCGAGGATGTGTCTTATTTTATTATCGAAAGGCAGGGAATATTCGTGCCATTTTTTATCGAAGAATATCGCTTCAAATCAAACGAAACTGCATTAGTGAAGTTTGAAGGCATCAGTTCTGACGAAAAAGCACGCTCCTTTTCGGGACTAACAGTTTATTTACCAAAACAATACCTCGAAAAAGTAGAAAACACCGAAATTGAGCTCGACTATTTCGTTGGCTTTACACTTATCGACGCTCAGCTTGGCGAAATTGGCATTATTTCGGAAATAGATCAAACCACCGAAAACGCTCTTTTTGTCATTCCCACAGCCGATGACGAACTCCTAATTCCCGTTGGCGACGATTATATTCAGGAAATCGACCACGAAAACAAACGAATCACAGTGGATTTGCCGATAGGGCTACTGGAATTGTAGGCAAATAATATTTCCCGTTATCAACAATGGGTCATTATCATATTTTTTTAATTTTAAAAGAAAAATAAGACATAAATAAGTCGAAAAACGGTCAACGCTATTCAGGTATTAACATCTAATTTCTAACTTTATGAACATTTCCAATTTCAACAACATATTTTTTATTGGAGTTGCCGGAACAGGCATGAGTGCCATTGCGCAGTACTTGAGTGGTATTGGCAAAAATGTAAGTGGCAGCGACCGCTATTTTGTTCAGGGCGAACCGAACGAAACGCGCACCAAACTCGAAGCCGAAGGCATAAAATGTTTTGTGCAGGATGGAAGTGGAATAACAGTCGAAACGGATTTGGTGGTGGTTTCTACCGCTATTGAGGATACCGTTTTTGAAGTTCAGAAAGCAAAAGAATTGAATATTCCTATTCTTCGTCGCTCAGCTGTGTTGGCGCTAATTGCCGACAGCAAAAAGGCTATTGCCGTAGGTGGTACATCGGGCAAAAGTACGACTTCGGCTATGATTTTCGATATTTTGGAACAGTCCGGACTTGAGCCAAGCATTATTAGCGGAGCGGGACTTACCAGCATTATTCGCAAGGGAAAAATTGGTAATGCCAAAGTGGGCAAAGGCGATTGGTTAGTGATTGAAGCCGACGAAAGCGATGGGTCTATTGTACAATACCATCCCGAAATTGGTTTATTGCTCAATATTGATAAAGATCATCAGGAAATTGATGAGCTGATGCAGCTTTTCGGCACTTTCCGCGACAATACGAAAGACATTTTTATCACCAACCGCTCGAATAAATTAGCCTCTCAAATTTCGACCAATGCTGCCAACGATTTTGCGGTGGACGATGCCATCGAAGCGGGATTTAAAGCTACAAATTTTAGTCAAAATGGGTTCGAAATTAATTTCGAAATTGCCGGTACGCCATTTAAAATGCAAACCGTAGGTCGGCATAATATGGAAAACGCACTCGCTGCTATTGCAGTGGTGAGCCGCTTGGGTGTGAGCAACGAAACGGCTGCTGCCGCTTTGGCAAATTACGAAGGCATATACCGCAGGCATCAGGTAATCGGACAAAAAAACGGTGTAATTCTGATTGACGACTACGCCCACAATCCAGCCAAATGCGCTGCTTCTATTTTGGCCTGTCAGCCTGTAGCTCCCAAAGTAATAGCATGGTTTCAACCGCATGGCTATAAGCCAACACGCTTTTTGCGTGCCGATTTTGTGTCCGAAATTGCAGCCGCCCTCCGCGAACAAGACGAAATTTGGATGAGCGAAATTTTTTATGCTGGAGGTACAGCCGTAAAAGACATTTCGGCAAACGACCTTATTGAAGACTTACGCCTCTTAGGTAAAAAAGCCTATTTTGTAGAAGACCGAAACCAATTTGTTGATGCTGTAAAACCTCATTTTACAGGTAACGATGTACTCTTACTTATGGGAGCCCGCGATCCGGGATTGGATAAATTTGCCGGCGAGGTGTTTGCGAAAATCTGAGAATCTTGTCATCCCTACTGTTTTTAATACTCCCTTTTTACTCCTCCCAAATACTTTCCTGCGTGTAACATCCGCCTTCCATTACTGCGTACGCACCTTTGGACATACGTAGGTTTTTCTCCAAATGAGCAAGTGCACTCATGTCCGAGTCGCTAAGCTGAATGGCGATAGCACCAAAATTCTCGGCAATGCGGTCGGCATTTACCGATTTTGGTATAACCACCGTGCCACGCTGTATTCCCCATGCCAATACCACCTGAGCAGTAGTACAATTGTGTTTTAGTGCAATCTGTATTACTTCGGGAGTGTTTGTTGCCGAGTATTCGGTATGTATCAAATGGCGGCTACCAAGCGGAGAATAAGCTGTGGTTAAAATTCCGTTTGCGGTACAAAATTCCAACAAATCCTTTTGCTGAAAAAACGGATGCATCTCCACCTGATTCATTTCCGGCGCAACGCCTGTTTTATCCATCAAAAGCTGAATTTTGGGGATATTAAAATTCGAAACACCCACGTGTTTCACCAAACCTTTTTCCTTTAAAAGCAACATGGCTCGCCACGTATCTTCCAACGGTAATTCGTCCAATGAAACCAAATCCGAAGGTTGATTCGAGAATTTTACACCGGCTTTAAAAGCGATAGGCCAATGCATAAGGTACAAATCCAAATAATCCAACTGCAAGTCGGCAAGGGTTTTGCGCAACGCAGGTTCCACCCGCTCAGGTTGATGCTCCGCATTCCACAGCTTCGAAGTAATGAAAAGCTCATCGCGCTTCACCATTCCCTGCAAAAACGCAAAGTTCAACGCCCGACCAATTTCGTCCTCATTATCGTAAATATACGCACAGTCGATATGCCGATACCCTACCTCAATTGCCTTTAGTACAGCATTGTACACATCGCCCCGCTTAGACTGCCACGTTCCCAGCCCAAAAGCAGGAATAGTATTGTTATTTTTAAATTGGAATGTTTTCATACATTGTAAATCTTATATTGGCTGTTGAAATCAACTATGAAACTACCTAAAATCACCACATTTTTAACTGTTATTTAACGTTTGGTTGGTGCAGTTTGGAAAGTTGGGTTAACTTTCTTATTGTGTTTGCATTGCTTGTTGCGAGCGTATGGTTGCAAATAAAATTGTTACTAACTGGTCGATGGTATTCTCTAAACGCTCTCGTCCGGATTTGGACGAAAAATCTACATTGCAGAAAGTAGACATATTGCGATGTAAAATTAGGTAATAAATGCCCGAAATAAGCAGAGCAGCCATTACGCTTAAATCTACGCCCGTATTTTCGAATCGTTTTTCTAATTCTTTGATTAATGAATCGTTTATTTTTTCGCGTAATGCAGCCGTACGTCGCGTTACGGGATTATCGTCGGACAATTCCCAGATAAGCATTTGTTGCATACCACGGTTTTTGTGAAGGGCACGAATCAGGTTGAGTAAAATCCATTTCATACTTTCTTCGTCGCTCAAATCGGGCGGCATAAGCTCGGCAATTCCGGCCAGCCAATAATCGTATTTGTGGGAATAAACATCAAACAGTTCGTCCAGATTACTATAGCGACGATAAAATACGGTAGGTTCGATTTGAGCGCGGGCGGCTATTCCGGTAAGCGTTACTTTATTAAATCCTACTTCTTCAATCAACGAATGTACTGCATCCATAACGGCAAGTTCGATAACCTGCTTCGTTCTGCGCTTTTTTCGGGGTGCTTTTGCTGGAATTGACATAACTATCAATACTTAAATGGATTTTTTGTTTCTTGTTACAAAGATATTTATTTTTTTATAAAAAATACGGATTGCTTAAAATTTTATTGTAAAAAAAATTGTGTCTTGAATATATGCTTTAGAAATGAGTTACAAACGTTTGCAGCTGCTATCGTTGTTTTTAACAATAATCTTTTGTTTTATATAATGAGGTTGGTTTTCTTTGTGTTTTGCAGAAATAAAAGGATACAAAGATAAGCTTATCGATTATTACGTCGAAGCTGTGGATTGTGCTCCAACGGCAATCGAAAAAAAAGTTGTTTCGCAATCAACCGGACAAAATTTTAGTGCTAAATTATCGTTGAAATAGAACGGTAATCAATTTTCCTGATCGTTTGCAATCGGTATTTTGTCTTCTTCAATTTCGGTAGGTTCAACGTTTAAAACAAAACGTTTGTAGTACGATATAACCAATGTGGTAAGTGGTAACGCAATAATAAGCCCAAGCATACCCATAAGCGAGCCCCAAATTGATAAAGCTAACAGAATTACGGCAGGGTTTAGTCCGGTTACTTTGCCCATAATTATGGGCGAAATGGCGATGTCTTCGATGGCTTGCACAATAAAAAACACAATAACAATACCCAATAAAATAGAACCATAATTTTGACCAGTTTCTATCGATTGCAAAAAGCCAAGTAAGAGTCCGGGTACTATTGCTACCACTTTGAGGTAGGGAACAAGTGTGAGTACACCTATAAGTAAACCAAACAAAACTGCTAAGGGCAAATTAATAATACTAAACCCAATGGAGAACAATACGCCTACAATAAATGCTACCAACGCCTGACCACGGAAATAGCGATTCATGCCAACCTCCAAATCGTGTAGAATTTCGGTAATGAGTGGACGGTATTTGGGCGGAATAATACGAACCATACCTTCGGTAACGCGTTCGTACTCAAGCAAAATAAAAAACATATATAAGAAAATGATAATAACCACTGTTAGTCCTAAAAGCAAACTCAACGAACCATTTAAAATATTCCATATCTGGGGTGCTGCTTTTTTCAGAAAATCCATAACACTCTGATTTTGAAGCAAGACGTTAACATCTATCGAAAGAAAATACTGACTTATTTCGTTTTGCAATGCCACGGGCAAAAATGTATCAATATTCAAACTTTTTGAATAAGTGCTCGTAATTTCGTATAATTTTGCAATTTCATCGCTCACTATTGGCACAATAATAAAACCCAAAGCGGTAAGAACACCTCCGGCAGTCAATATGGTGAGAACAACCGAAATTAACCGGTTGCGCAATCGGAGTCGGTACTGAAAAAAGCGAACAATCGGGTCGAGCATATAGGCAAGTAACCAAGCTACTATGAAAGGTAGCAACACATTGCTAAGGCGTTTTAACAGTAAAAACAATAATACGAGCACTGTAAGTCCGATAATCAGACGTATAACTCTGTCGAATGTGAAAGGCTTTGTACTTATCATACTAAAGTTAGAAATTAGAAGTTAGAAGAAATTAGAAAAAAGCAGCTCATGTTGTGGGTTTGTATTTAACCTTATGAACTTTAAAACCTTATAAACTTTATAACTTTTAAGTTGGCATATTAAATTGCTTTAGCTCTGCTCTCAATAGTTTGCTTTTACTTTCGGTAACTCTATCCATCCATGCCCAAAACTTAACGCTATGGTTCATCTCTTTGGTATGACAAAGCTCGTGAAGTATCACATAATCCACTAAATGCGATGGCAATAGCATTAAAAACATCGATAAGTTAATGCTTCTGGCGCGTGAGCAACTCCCCCAGCGGGTTTTGCTCGATTGAATTTTTACGTCGGCATACTGAAACCCAAATTTACCAGCCAATTGCTTGGTGCGGTCGGGTAGGAGACGTTTGGCCTCTTTGCGCAGGAAATAATTGATACCATTCCAGCACTGTTTTTGAGCAGTTTCCGATTGTAAATTTCCTCGCGCCGGAAACTCAATAGTGAGCGTTCCATCTTTTAGTGCCATAAAAATATCTTTTCGCTTCATAGCTTGCACCCGTACTATAAATGTAAGTGTTTGTATGCTGGTATCAAAATTTAGTTCGAGCGCATGATTTTCTTTTTTTATTTGAAGATTTTTTTGTTTGGTTAAAATGCTTTTTCGCTTCGAATCAAGAAATTTTAGTGCCTCACTTTCGGTAGCTCGTTCGGGCAACGAAACTTTCAATCCATAGGCCAAAATCCGCACCCGAATGTATTTCGAGCGTAGATTTCGTACAAATTCAATATTTCCAAAGTCATTATCAGTCATTCATTCAGCAAATTTACATGCAAAGATACATTTTTTAGAAATATATTCTTTCATAATCGGTTTAAACAAATAACTTTGCATAAAAATTTTCTATTTCTCATTTTCCATTTTCCATTTCCAATATGATACACGTAAAAGATATACATAAAAGTTTCGATACACTCGAAGTGCTTAAAGGAGTAAGTCTGGATATTGCCAAGGGTGAAATTGTTTCCATTGTTGGTCCAAGTGGTGCCGGTAAAACAACACTTTTGCAGCTTATAGGTACGCTCGACAAACCTGATAGTGGTGAAATACGTATCGACAACATCAATTTTTCAACTCTCAACGAACGAGAGTTAGCAGGTTTTCGTAACCTCAAAATTGGTTTTATTTTTCAGTTCCATCAGCTTTTGCCGGAGTTTAGCGCACTCGAAAATGTTATGATTCCAGCTTTAATTGCCCTTACCGAAACAAAAAAAGCATCATCTCGTGCCAAAGAATTGCTTGCCTACCTCGGATTGAGCGAACGGTTGGAACATAAACCCTCCGAACTTTCGGGAGGAGAAAAACAGCGGGTAGCAGTGGCACGAGCACTTATCAACCAACCTTCGGTGATACTTGCCGACGAACCATCGGGAAGTTTGGATAGCAAAAACAAAGAAGAGTTACACAAATTGCTATTCGAACTCCGCGATAAATTTAGCCTTACTATTGTTATCGTTACGCACGACAAGGAATTGGCTTTACTTTCGGACAGGGTAATTGAAATGAAGGATGGAAAAATTTGTTGAAATGAATTTTGATAAACATAAAAACAGGGAAATCAACTAATGATTGTTTCCCTGTTTTTAATTTTGTCTTTCTACTTATTTGCAATCTTTTGTGAGATAAGCATTGTTTCTTTCGGAAACTTTACCAATACGGTCGAGATTGTTCGTGCGAATTTGCTCTTCCACAATGGCATCGAGCACTGCCATGGCAGTCATGTTTACAATATCGTTTACCGAACTTTCAACGTCCAGAATATGTACAGGCTTGTTTAATCCCATTTGTATTGGTCCAATTGTTTGTGCTAATCCCATTTCAATCAGCATTTTGTAGGCTATATTTGCCGAACTTAGATTGGGGAAAATAAGCGTATTCACATTGCGTCCTGCAATTTTCGAAAACGGATATTTTTTGTCGCGTAATTCTTTGTTTAATGCAAATGTTACCTGCATTTCGCCATCCACCAACATATCGGGATAATTTTTGTGTAAGGTTTCCACTACCTGATGTACGCTTGCCGGACTTCCATTTTTGTCGGAACCGAAGTTCGAATACGAAAGCATAGCCATAACGGGTTCATGTGCAAAAAACTTCACGGTGTCGTGTGTCAGTTTGGCAATATCAATTAGCGCATCGGTACATGGGTGGCGGTTGAAAAGTGTATCGGCAAGGAAAAAAGTTCCTTTTTTGGTAATCATAATGTGCATAGCACCAATGTGTTTGGTGCCTTCGCGTATGCCAATAACGTCTTTGGCAGCCTGCACCGTGTCGGCATATTTGGTATAAACACCTGTTATCAATGCATCGGCTTGTCCGGTTTCCACCATCATCATGCCAAAATAATTGCGCTCGTACATTTTTTCGAATGCTTCGTCGTAGGTCATTCCTTCGCGACTGCGTTTTTCGGAAAGTATTTGTGCAAAGTTGGAACGTCGGCTTTCTTCGCGGTCGTGGCGAAGGTTTACAATTTCAATTCCAGTAAGATCAATATCATTCTCAGCAGCAATACTGGCTATTTTTTCTTCGTTTCCCAGCAGAACTGGATAGCAAATTCCTTCCTGTAATGCCATTTCGGCTGCTTTTATCATGTTTACGTGGTTTGATTCGGAAAACACAACACGCTTTGGGTTCTGACGAGCCACATCGAAAAAATGGCGCAACATTTTATTGTCGCTTCCCATTATTTCATTCAGTTTTACATTGTATTCGTCCCAGTTAGTAATTACCTTGCGGGCAACACCAGACGCGATAGCCGCTTTGGCAACTGCCGGAGCAACAGTGGTTAGCAGGCGTGGGTCGAGCGGTTTGGGAATAATATATTCAGTACCAAAGCTAAGTCGTTTTAAATTATAGGCTGTATTAACCACATCTGGAACCTGTTTTTTTGTTAGCTCAGCAATGGCGTTCACAGCCGCAATTTTCATTTCTTCGTTGATACATTTGGCACGAACATCCAGTGCCCCGCGAAAAATATAGGGGAATCCGAGTACATTGTTAATTTGATTAGGATAGTCAGAACGTCCTGTGGCAAAAATAATGTCTTTGCGGGCAGACATGGCATCGTCGTACGAAATTTCGGGATTTGGATTAGCCAATGCAAACACAATCGGATTGGCATTCATCGAACGAACCATATCTTTGGTCAGTATTCCGGCTACCGAGAGCCCCAGAAAAACATCCGAATCTTTTACGGCTTCGGCCAAGGTGGTTATTTTTCGACTTGTTGCAAATGGTTTTTTACGTGAATTCAAATCAGTACGCTCCATATTGATAACACCTTTCGAATCGACCATCACAATGTTTTCGAGTTTAGCGCCGAGTATCATGTACAATTGCGTACAGGAGTTGGCAGCAGCACCCGCACCATTCACCACAATTTTTACATCTTCAATTTTTTTACCTACAATTTCGAGCGCATTTATTAATCCGGCTGACGAAATAATGGCTGTGCCGTGTTGGTCGTCGTGCATCAGCGGAATGTCGAGTTCGGCTTTCAGTCGTTCCTCAATTTCAAAACATTCGGGGGCTTTAATATCTTCGAGGTTGATACCGCCAAAAGTAGGAGCAATGGCTTTTACAATTTGAATAAATTTTTCGGGGTCTTTTTCGTTTACTTCAATATCGAACACATCAATGCCGGCAAAAATTTTGAACAACAAGCCTTTTCCTTCCATAACCGGTTTTCCGGCCATGGCACCAATATCACCCAAGCCAAGTACGGCTGTTCCATTCGAAATTACAGCTACAAGATTTCCTTTCGAAGTATATTCGTAAGCTGCATTGGGGTCTTTTTCAATTTCGAGACAAGGTTCAGCCACGCCAGGTGAATAAGCCAATGATAAATCGCGTTGCGAACTGTAAGGTTTGGTAGGAACAACCTCAATTTTACCCGGTTTCCCCTGCGAATGATAAAGAAGAGCATCTTCCCGTGTTAATTTTGCCATTTTATTTGTAACTAAATGATATATAATTTGTTAAATTTAAAGTAAGTCAATACTTGTTTACGAGTAGCAAAAGTACGAATAATATGTACGAAATTGGTATGTATTAGTTTTATTTAGTACAAAGTATAGGAATTTTTTGTGGAACTTACCTTTCGAGGAATTTGAAAAAGCTTCGGGCGTAAAGCTCGAAACTGTCTTAATCCTTGTTTTTGTGGAACTTACATTTCGAGATTTACGACGAAGAAGAATAAAAAACCTAACCCGGTGTCTTAATCCTTGTTTTTGTGGAACTTACATTTCGAGTTACAAGTGAAGTATAGTAGCTTGTAATTAAAAGAGTCTTAATCCTTGTTTTTGTGGAACTTACATTTCGAGTTGATAGCAAGAACTTAAATGACTTTAACAGTAAAGGTCTTAATCCTTGTTTTTGTGGAACTTACATTTCGAGACATGATTGAAAACGTTTTGGAAGAAATGCCAGTGTCTTAATCCTTGTTTTTGTGGAACTTACATTTCGAGTTGAAGAAATTTTAAATTACAGATAACTTGTGATCGGTCTTAATCCTTGTTTTTGTGGAACTTACATTTCGAGCGATTTACGCTATGCCGATTTACGCTATGTCGATTTAGTCTTAATCCTTGTTTTTGTGGAACTTACATTTCGAGAGCAATTTTTGTAAGTGACTGTATTTGTTGTTTTTATGCTTTATTATGTGAGAATATTGTTGTTTTTTTTCAGAAAACATGCTGTTTTTTATGGGCTGCAAAGGTATAATATTATTTCAAAATGTCAAAGAACTTATTTAGTTAAAATTATGATTGCTAATTCCTTGCGGTCGGTTTGTACCAAAATATCGCCCAACAATTCGATGAGTTCCACT
>DYSC01000078.1 GCA_020726365.1 Porphyromonas sp. | reverse complement strand
TAAAAATTCGACCTGCAAAACTACAACTATTTTCCGTAAGTGCATGATAAATATCATTAAATCTTTGACTAATACTTTCGTACTTATATGACTTAGTTGGAATTACATTTTATCGTCAAATTTATCAACAAAAACCCTGTGTAAAGCATTATACTTTTAAAATATTGCTTATATTTGCTCACTTTTTAAAAAAAATTGATGATATATGGATAATGAAATACGACTTTCTATAACGGGATTAGTTTATAATCAGACCATTGTGGGAACCTACGGATTAGTTTTGAGTGAGGTAGATGGTAACCGACGCTTTTCGGTGATGATTGGTGAACCCGAAGCGCAATCCATTGCCATGAGATTGAACAATAAAAAATCGCCACGACCACTTACACACGACTTAATAAACAATATCTTATCTGTATTGGACACCAAGCTCGAAAAAATACTTATCTACAACATGATAAACGATGTGTTTTATTCGGAGCTGCACATACAAAAAGGCGAAGAAACAATTATTGTTGATGCCCGCACATCAGATGCCGTAGCCCTTGCCGTACGAAGCGATGCGCCAATTTACATAAGTTCCGAAATTTTGCAAATAGTTGGCACCATAGTGGAGCCCTCGACTACCGAACCCGCAGAAGAAATGGAAATGGAAGTGGAAGTAAACGCAGAAGACCTCACGCCCGACGAGCTCGACTTACTGAGCGATACCTATTTGGAAGAGCTACTTAAAATGACGCTCCACGAAGAAAAGTACGAACTGGCTGTTACTATACGAGATGCATTAAACAGAAAAAGGAAGTGATGCGATAATGTGGTGATAAAAAGATTTTTTAATTTCAACTTTACAAACTTTATAAACTTTAAGAACTAATACAACAATGAGCTTAAGAATCAGACTAATAATAATGAATTTCCTGCAATTTTTTGTATGGGGAGCGTGGATGATGACATTGGGTCATTATGGTTTTATCGATAAACAATGGAATGGCACTGAATTTGGGTTGGTTTTTTCGACCATGGGCTTTGCTTCGCTTGTAATGCCCACTTTGTTTGGCATTATAGCCGACAAATGGAAGGCAAATTATGTGTACGCCATTCTGCATTTGCTATTTGGGGTATCTATGTGCTTTTTACCACTTATTGATAATCCGATATCATTTTTCTGGGTATTGTTAGTAGCAATGAGTTTTTACATGCCTACCATCGGACTCAACAATTCCATTGGCTTTAAAGTATTAAAAGATGATGGAAAAGATGCAACCACTTTTTTTCCGCCTATACGCGTGTGGGGAACCATCGGATTTATTGTGGCCATGTGGATTACCAATGTGTTTACCAAAGAATGGGGATTCGGACTAAGCATAAAAGTATCGTTCTTCATTTCGGCCATTTTTGCTTTTGTCTTATCGCTCTATTCATTTTTCTTTCTGCCTACACTTAAAAAAGAACCAAAAACAGCTGATAATGTAAAAAAATCGTTGACTCAGAAATTGGGTTTAGAGGCTTTTGTATTGTTTAAACAAAAGAAAATGGCACTCTTTTTTCTGTTCAGCTTAATGCTTGGAGCTGCTTTGCAATTAACAAATGCGTATGGCGATAGTTTTTTACAGGATGCTACCGTTTTCGAGGTAGGAGGTTTGATAAATAATTTCTCCACGATAATTCTTTCTATCTCGCAAATTTCGGAAACCTTGTTTATACTTGCTATTCCGTTTTTTATGAAAAAATTTGGAATAAAAAATGTAATGTTATTCAGTATGTTTGCCTGGGTGCTCCGATTCGGATTATTTGGCATAGCCCAAAACACCGAGATTGGATTTGTTTTCATTATTCTATCGTGCATCATTTACGGTATGGCTTTCGACTTTTTCAATATTTCGGGAGCATTATTTGTCGAAAAAAGTACCGATTCGCGTATTCAATCATCGGCACAGGGTGTGTTTATGTTAATGACTAACGGTGTTGGTGCCGTTTTGGGTAATATTATCGCCGGATTGGTTATTGCCAACTGGTTCGAAGACCCCATTACACATGTAAAAAACTGGCAGGGCATTTGGTTTACTTTTGCTACCTATTCGCTGGTTGTAGCGGTATTGTTTGCAGTTTCGTTTAAATACAAACACAATCCCGAAGAGCTCAAAAATATCCGCCATTAAGAGATTACGAATTACGAGTTAACAATTCAGAAAATTAATTGTTATAGGCTGTAATAAATAAGAATCAGAATGAAAAAAAACAATATTGAGGCTCAGATACTGGTGATTTTTGGCTCAAATGGCGACTTGGCAAAGCGGAAACTTTTACCCGCTGTTTTTCAGCTGTATATCGACGGTTTGTTACCCGAAAAATTTATAGTATTAGGAGCAGGTAGTCAGGAAAAAGACGAAGCAGCATACCGAATAGATGTAGATGAGGCGTTGAAAACTTTTGCGAAAAATTCGCACACCAAAAACAGATCAAAACTCGCTGATTTTTTGCAAAAAGTGTATTATAAAAAAGTAAACAACCAAACCGAGGAAGATTTTGGCTTGCTGAAAAACTACATTGATGCTATATCTCAAAAGCTTGATATTAAACAAAATATAGTTTATTATTTTTCAATACCGCCATTTTTGTATGAAGTAGTGGCTGCACATTTGGTAAAATTCGGACTGAACAGTGAAGATAATGGTTGGAAACGCATTATTATTGAAAAACCATTCGGATACAGCTACGATACTGCCATCGACTTAGACAAAAAACTTCACAATGGCTTTAACGAAGACCAAATTTACCGCATCGACCATTATTTAGGCAAAGAAACGGTTCAAAATATAATGGTAACACGCTTCTCGAATGGATTTTTTGAACCAATCTGGAACCGAAAATACATTGACCGTGTTGAAATTACTGCTTCCGAAAAAATTGGTGTAGGCGGTCGTGGTGGTTATTACGACACTTCGGGTGCCTTGCGCGATATGATTCAGAACCACTTATTGCAGGTAATGGCTGTTGTGTCCATGGAACCTCCTGCTGTATTCGATTCCGATTCTATCCGAAACGAAACCGTAAAAGTATTGCAAGCGTTGCGCCCGATACGCCCAGCCGAAGTAGCTAAATATGTGGTTCGCGGACAGTATATTTCGGGCGAGGTAGATGGCCAGATAAAAAACGGCTATCGACAGGAAACAGGTGTAGCTCCAAACTCCAAAACCGAAACTTTTGTGGCGCTGAAATTATTTATCGATAACTGGCGCTGGGGCGATGTTCCATTTTACATTCGTACAGGCAAGCAACTTCCAGAGCGTGTTACCGAAGTGGTAATTCATCTAAAACCGGCGCCACATCAGCTTTTCAAACAGCTATGCCTTACTGAACCCAATAATATGATTATACTTCGCATCCATCCGGATGCCGGTGTGGCTATCGATTTTGGCATGAAAATTCCCGGAGCAGGCTTTAAAGTTCAGAACGTAAATATGGCTTTTCATTATTCCGACTTAGCCGAAAAGAAAATTGCCGAAGCCTACGAACGACTGATACTCGACTGTATGACAGGTGATTCGACACTCTATGCCCGTGCCGATGCCGTAAAAGCAAGTTGGAAATTTGTGGATACAATACTGAGTGCTTGGAAAAAAGATCCTGAAATTCCGCTGTATTTTTACGAGTGTAATACCTGGGGACCGAAAGAATCGAATAACCTATACGATGATAAATTTATGAAATGGCGGTATCCATTCTCGAAATTTAAAACAGAATAAAAACACTATAAAAACGAATAACACGATTTATTTTTTTAGAATTTATGCAAATTAATCTTCAAATCTTCGAAAACGGAACTCAGACATCGTATGCTGTAGCCGAATTAATCAAAGAAAAAGTGAAAGCAACGCCCGATGGGCAATTTTTTAATATTGCCGTTTCGGGAGGCACTACTCCCCGTCAGCTATTCGAACTGCTTGGCAATGAATACGAAACGTCAATAGATTGGAAAAAAGTTCGTTTATTTTGGGTTGACGAACGATGTGTGGAACCTACCGACACCGAAAGTAATTTTGGTATGACTTACGACGCATTTTTGCAAAAAATACTTGTGCCTGGTGAAAACATTTTTCGCATGCGTGGCGAGGAAATACCTGAGTACGAAGCCGAAAGCTATCGTGATTTACTGTTGAAAAATCTACCTGCCCGAGGAGGTTTTCCGGTATTCGAACTTGTATTGCTCGGCATGGGAAACGACGGACACACCGCTTCGATATTCCCAAACGACTTATCGCTAATTGATTCGGAACTTTCGGTGGCTGTAAATGTAAATCCATACACACAACAAAAACGTATTACTCTTACAGGTAATACCATTAACAATGCACATCAAATTGTATTTATGATAACTGGCGAGAGCAAATCGCAAATTCTGAACGAAATAATTCATAAAAAGCCAACTGCCAAAAACTATCCGGCTGCACATATTGGAAATCAAGAAGGGAAAGTTGATTTTTTTATAGATAAACCAGCCGCTTCGAAATTATAAAAAAAACGGGCTGTATCTCTATTTGATACAGCCTTGTTTTTTTGTTTTCAGTTTAAATACATTTCGACGAACTGATTCTTTCCGATTTTTTCGACTCTATACGTAGCCGCAAATTGTAAAATTGTTTTTAAAGTTGCTTCTGATGGTTGCATGCCAGTTCCAATAGCAACATTTTTTTTCGGATTAAATACAGTTTTGTTTAATAAAGTAGTAATTTTTTGCATAGGCAACATCGATGATTATTTTGTTTGAAATAATAACGATACAATTGTTGCAAAATTGTATTTTAATAGAAAATTATTCGAAAAAATTATTTTAGCTCCAGATATACTCCATTTTCGGATGCGATACGACGCATATTCATTAATGCGTAACGCATACGTCCTAAAGCTGTATTTATACCCACATTCGTTTTTTCTGCAATTTCCTTAAAACTCAAATCCTCGAAAAAACGCATACGAATAACCAGCTGTTGCGATGCAGGTAAAAATTCGATAAGTCGCACAATATCAAGCATTACCTGCTCGTTGGATAGTACATCTTCGATACTTTTATCGCTTAGTTTCGAATTATTAATTACATCGTACTCCAACCCATCGCTCGAAACAGTATTCTCGTTTTTTTCGCGACGAAAATAATCGATAATCAAGTTGTGCGCAATACGATTTATCCAACCAAGAAATTTTCCTGACTCTACATATCTACCTTGTTGAATGGTTGCAATAGCTTTGATAAAGGTATCCTGAAAAATATCTTCGGTTAATTCCTTATTGCGTACAATAATAAAAATATACGAATAAACTTTTGATTTATACCTTGAAAGCAGGATTTCGAATGCCTCGTTGTTGCCATCTTCATACAACTTAACTAACTGTTCGTCGGTTAATTGATTTAGATTTTTCATTACTTCTAAATTTAGGGGTTCAGAGTAACAGTTCGCAATAGGCTTTCGTTTGTTTTTGAGGATTAATAATTGAATACTTTGCAAATATACAAATAGAATTTGTAAAAACACGCGATTTCACGTTTTTTAAACAAACCAAAAACGATTATGTAACGTTTATACATTAAATTAATCAACATGAGTAATTAACTCTATTATTTAACCGTCAATCTGCTCAAATTATTTACAAAATTGTATCTTTGTAAAACAAATTTTTAATGACTAAAAAACAATATTCATTCACAACACATAACACTAAAAATAAATATGTTACGCAAGATTATCATTTACACACTGATTACACTAACCGTTGTATTTGCAGTGTTGGCTTCGTTGCCATTTATTTTTAAAGATGAAATTGAGAATAAAGCAAAAACCGAAATTGCCACTATGTTCGATGCTGACATTGATTTTTCGAACGTAAATATGAGTTTTATTCGAAATTTCCCAAATGTTTCGGTAAAATTAGAAAACTTTCGTATTGTTGGAAAAAATGATTTTGCCAAAGACACCCTAATTTTCAGCAAAGATATAAATCTGATTATCAACATTAAAAGTTTATTTGGCGATAATGGATACGATATTCGAAAGTTAGAGTTTAACGATTCGAAAGTTGTAGTACGTGTTTTACCAAACGGGAAAGCCAATTGGGAAATTTGGAAAACCGACACCACAGAAGTTGCCGACACTTCGGGCATGAATTTTCATTGGAAACTGCATGAATTCAATATTAATAATGCCGACATTACTTACAACTACGAATCGGCAAATATGAAGTTTGTCTTTGAAGGTTTGAACCACAGCACTTCCGGCGACTTTACGGCCGATAGTTCACAATTAGTTACAAAAACAACCTGCGATTCGTTAAGCTATATCTGGGATGGATTTGCTTATCTCTCCAAAGCGAAAGCAACCTTGAATGCCAATATCGATGCCAATCTGAATGATATGAAATTTATTATCAGCGAAAACAAATCGCAGCTTAACGATTTGCCGTTTCAATTAAATGGCTGGCTGAAAGGCATAAATGATGGATGGGATATGGACTTGGTTTTGAACACAAAAAATGCAAGCTTCAAATCCATACTTTCGCTTATTCCTGCATTTTACGCCAATTCGTTAGAAGACATGAAAACCGGAGGCGATTTTGAAATGTCAGGAACAGTCAAAGGCTTGTATATTGGCGACTTTTATCCTGCTTTCGACTTAAAACTCAAAGCCGCAAACGGTTGGTTTCAATACCCTTCGCTCCCAAAATCGGTGCAAAACATACAAATTGACGCACGTGTAAAAAATCCCGGACGTACCTTGGATGAAACAACAATTGATGTATCGAACTTCTCGTTTTTGCTTGGTGGTAATCCCTTTAAAGCAACTATGCACATCGAAAACCCAATGACGAATACCCTTCTTGCTATGAATGCACAGGGAAAAATTAATTTGGGTATGATTAAAGAGGTGTATCCATTGGATGAAAAAACCATACTGAACGGATTATTCGAAATGAACCTAAAATTAGCAGCACGTCAAGCGGATATTGAACAAAATAAGTACGAAAAAATTGACTTTGCAGGTACCATGAGTATCAGCAAACTCGAAGCGGAAACAAGTGCGCTTCCTCAAAAGATTTTGGTAAATAATGCCCGCGTGCTATTCAACAACCGTTTTGTTGAACTTCCAACGCTATCCTTGCAAATCGGTAAAAACGATCTGTCGGCTACAGGCCGATTGGAAAATTTTGTAGCTTACGCACTGCACGATAAAACCTTGAAAGGAAATCTGACTATCAGTTCAAATTACCTGAATGTGAGCAATTTTATGTCGAAATCAGCTGAACCAACAACAGTAGATAGCAGTTCAGCGCCACTGAGCATTATTCATATTCCAGCTAATATTGACTTTGTGATACAAGCGAATGTAAAAAAACTTTTGTACGATAAAATGGTTTTCGACAATGTAAAAGGAGAATTAACAGCAGCCAACAGCGAACTAAAGATGAACGATGTAGCTATGAATGGCTTTGGTGGAACGCTGCTTATGAATGGTATTTACAGCACAGCCGACACGTTGAAACCTAAAGTAAATCTCGATATGCAAATTAAAGATGTGGGCTTTAAAGAAATTTTTGCACAGGTTGAAACCTTGCAAAAATTTGCTCCAATTCTTGGAAAAGCAGCCGGAAAATTTACAACCACGTTGAATTTCAATAGCCTGCTTAAAGGCGACATGATGCCCGACCTTGCATCGATTATTGGAGGTGGAACATTTAACACACAGCAAGTTGGGCTCAAAAATGTTCCGGCTATCGATGTGCTTGCATCAAAATTAAATAAATCGGATTTAATACCCATGACAATTAAAGATTTGGCAATGAATTTTAGCATTGCCGATGGAAAATTGACAACTAAGCCTTTTAATTTCAAAATAAAAGAAACTAATTTCACATTAGGAGGTAGCACCGGAATTGATAAAACGATAGCCTATACCGGTAAAGTCCAATTACCCGATAAACTCAAAATTGGTAATTTTTCGACTGTAGGGTTTAAAATGGGTGGAACGTTTCAAAAACCAACCATAGAACTCGATTTGAAAAACACAGCTACCGATTTAATTAACAATGTAAAAGAAAAAGCTGTGCAGGAGGTGACAAAAAAAGTGGATGATGCCAAACAAAAAGCATTGGAAGAAGCACGCAAGCAGAAAGAAAATGCCATTCGCACAGCCAACGAAAAAGCAGATAAACTGATTGCTGAGGCTGTAAAGCAGGGGGATATTCTGATTGACGAAGCTAAAAAGCAGGGGAATGCTCTGATTGCCAAAGCTACCAACCCGCTAACAAAAAAAGCAGCCGAAATAGCTGCAAAGAAATTAGAAGATACAGCGCGAAAACAAGCTGCCGCTTTAGTTGAAAAAACAAAAGCAGAAGCTGCAAAGGTGGTGGGAAATGCCTCAAATGAAGTTAAAATCTGAAACTAACATACCGAATGACCAAATCCAAATTCCCATATAAACCCTCCAAGATAAGCATCATCTTTGATTTTTTATTTTTGGCACTGTGTATTTTTGTGGTATTGCGTTATTTTCCACTTACCACACAAAACCCATTTCAAAAATATGACATTACATCAGTTGTTTATTTAGGCATTTGGTTTATTGTATCATATTTTTTAGGGCGATATCGTCCACTGCATTTGCAAAAATATGTAGTAACCTCGTTTAATCTGATATATGCTACCGTTATCACATTTCTTATAATGTGGGCTATATCGTATTTTATTTTTGATAAATACTTCTCTATACGGGTTTTATTTACATTTACCACTGCTGTTTTTTTTGTAAATTCAGCCTTTCATCTATTGTATTTTGCCATGCTATATGCCGCCAACTACGACGAACAAACAGTGGAGGCTGATGCACGTACAGATGCAAGTTTAAAGCCAGCTACTCCACTCGACGAAGAAAGTTACCGCGATTTATGTTCGGTAATTATTGATTTCTCGGGCGAAAAGGTTTTTAGAGAATTAAACCAAAACATCGATTTGCGAAGTGGTAACACATACATAAGTTTTTCATCGGTTTTGAATGAATTTAAAGCCAAACCAAAATATAAATTTTCGACTATTGTTAATCTTCAACTTCTGAACAACGTACGGGGTATTAATAAGATGTTTTCGGTGATAAATACAAAATTACCCGACGATGGAACGTTTATTTGCTGTTTTGAAACAAAAAGTACAATAAAAAAGCGTTTTTTAGCGAAGTTCCCAAAAGGAATAAATTATGTTTTTTACACCATAGCCTTTTTGTTTAATCGATTTATCCCCAAGCTTTTTTTCACAAAACGATTGTATTACGACCTCACAGGCGGAAAAAATCGTGTCCTATCAAAAACAGAAGTGTTAGGTCGATTATATCTTTGTGGATTCGAAATAATGAAAGAAAAAAAAATCGGACAGATAAATTATGTTTACGCCAAACGCATTAAACAACCAGATTCAAACATTAAACGTTTTCATGGACCTCTTATAAGTCTGCATCGAATAGGGGAAAATGGCAAGAAATTCAATGTCTATAAATTCCGTACCATGCATCCGTATTCCGAATTTTTACAGGCGTATATTTATAATAAAAACAGTTTACAGGAAGGCGGAAAATTCAAGAACGATATACGTGTAACAACGCTCGGGCGGTTTATGCGCAAGTATTGGCTCGACGAACTGCCTATGCTGATAAACCTGATACGTGGCGAAATGAAAATAGTTGGTGTGCGCCCAATAAGTGCACATTATTTCAGTCTGTATAGCAACGAATTGCAAGAGTTGCGCACCAAATTTAAACCTGGCTTATTACCTCCGTTCTATGCCGACATGCCAAAAACACTCGAAAAAATTGAAAAATCGGAAATGAAATACTTACGATTGTGTCAAAAGAATGGTTCCTTTATTACGGATACGGTTTACTTTTTTCTGATAGTGCGTAATATTTTATTCAGAAATGCGAGAAGTGCTTAGTCTGTTTGAAAGGTTTGAAAAG
>DYSC01000229.1 GCA_020726365.1 Porphyromonas sp. | reverse complement strand
ATGAAGCAGACGAATAATCAAGAAATTTTCAAATTGAAAGTAAATAACGAACAAATTCTTAAGTCCCCCTTTCGGGGGGATTTCGGGGGGTTGTTAATGAAAAGAAGCGCTTTGTTATTTATTTCGGCATTAGCAAGCATCCTGAGTTTTGCACAGCCGGCGCGTACCGAAATGCTTGAGCGCGTTAAAAACGAATATGAACATGTATCGGCCGAGTTGGTTGGTCAGGGTGGTGTCGACAGCGAAAATAAAGACGGTCGATGGGTCGATTATTTTACGCAACCTTTCAGAGTAAAACAAAAAACGGAGTACCCCAATGTGTATTATTCGTACAAAGCCAGTTTACGATACCGACTTACAGGCGATAAATGGATGTTCCATCAATTTACAGTAGGTGGAGGTCATTTCGAAGGTTTACCCGAGCCCGACAGAAACGAGATTATTAAAATGATACATCAGGATTTGTCAAAAATACTCAATCAAGATTACAATAAAATTGTAGGCGAAGTCTCCGAATTTACTTTTCCCGAAGATCCTGAATGGTATTGGCGTAAAGTTACGTATGTAGAATTTAAAGTAAAAGCAACCTACAGTACAAAATATTCGTATACCGAACTTGAAAAAGCAGAGCACACCATACGCATTGCCATGCTTCGGGATGCAATTAACTCACCTTGGAACAAAATTGACGGTATTGTATTGCACGAAAAAGATAAAAAACTAGGACGAACAAAATACACAGAGGACGAATTAAAAAAAATGCCCACATTAGCAAAGTTGGCAGATGAGAAATTAGGACACGATGAATTCAACAAATTGCCCAAAGTGCCCGATGCACCCATTTTTGCAAGCGATAAGCAGTTGTTTTATTACTTACACGAAAAATTTCTGACCGAGTCGCCACAAGCTATGGAGGCTTATATTTTTAAGGTGCTCGATAAATCGTGCTTCGAACCCAATAGCGATATTTTAGTGCATGCACGCGTTGCCGATTGGATTAACCACTTGGTGGCAAATGCCGCAGCTTACAAAGCAGCCTATTGCCCCACGCCAGCCGTGAAGCATTACCAAACCGGACAAATAGAATTTTTCGACCGTGAGATGCGCAACTTTGTAACGTATACTGCTAAGCAAAGCGGAAACACATGGAAAATGATCGATTTCCGTTTTGTTCCGGCAAATGCAAGCGATTTTGATCGTCTGAAAACAAATTACAGCAATTGTCAGGCTCAACCCGACCTCGAAGTGAAGGAAGTTGTATCCTATCAGGTAGGCGACAAAGTGAATGTGCAATTTTCGAATGGCACTTTCCCATGCACAATCGACAAATTAGACCCCGACAATAGCAACCGCTATTTCGTAAAAATCGACACCGACAAAAGCGGAAGAGGATATTGGATGGATGATACGTTTATTTCGAAGCGAGGCGGAAATGCAGGGAATGCCGTGAAACAAGCCTTGAACAATCTTGGGAGTAAAATTACAGCATTTAAAGTAGGCGATCAGGTAGAAGTAAATACCTCAGCCGGTTGGCTCAAAGCGCAGGTAGTTCAAAATCTGGGTGTGAAGTTTAAAGTGAAATTTGCAAATCCTCAAATTGCCGATATGTGGGTAACAAAAGATTTAATGCGCTAAAAAATTTAAACACATCAAATCAAGTAATTGGAATAAAATAATGTCGTATAATTTTATTTTTCGCACCTCGCAGCTCCCTCTCCTCAAGGAGAGGGTTGGGGTGAGGTAGTGATTTGAAAATGGT
>DYSC01000228.1 GCA_020726365.1 Porphyromonas sp. | reverse complement strand
TATTCGGGTCAAGCCCGAATATGACGGAGAAAAACCCCAGTGGGGATAAGAAAGGATATGAGTCTGAAACAGTGTTCGTTCCGAACTCTCGACGGTTCGGTGATCCCCAGTGGGGATAAGAAAGGGAATACACACTGATACGAACTACGATTCATTCAGGGCTCAGTTCGGTGATCCCCAGTGGGGATAAGAAAGTGCCATTCAACTTTTAGTGAAGTTTTATGCTTTAAAAGCAAACAAAGTTCGGTGATCCCCAGTGGGGATAAGAAAGTGGATTCTTGTGAGCCATGGGAACTAATCGGCATGTCAAAAGTTCGGTGATCCCCAGTGGGGATAAGAAAGTTCTTACTCCCGGGTTTTACAAACTCAAGGGAGTATGTGTTCGGTGATCCCCAGTGGGGATAAGAAAGGCTAACAATAGAAGTGCCGGAAGGCATGACTGCTCCAGTAGTTCGGTGATCCCCAGTGGGGATAAGAAAGTTCAACTATGGCAAAAAAGATGCAAATCTTGAGTTTTATAGAAGTTCGGTGATCCCCAGTGGGGATAAGAAAGAGGGCTACCAAGGTCTCGCTTGGTTCATGGATTTACATCAACGTTCGGTGATCCCCAGTGGGGATAAGAAAGTGCAGAAATCCGTGCACAGCACGAGATAGTCTTCAACAAAGTTCGGTGATCCCCAGTGGGGATAAGAAAGGATAAAGCTGTAAAACTGCTTGTGCAGTTTTATTCGTTAAAAACAAATAAACAGTTTAAAGCAGAGTGTGATGATCCCCAGTGGGGATAAGAAAGATGTAGAAGAAGTTAAGAGAATAAGATCATTGAGTTATTGTGTGATGATCCCCAGTGGGGATAAGAAAGCTCTTCGGTCATGGCAAAAAAGATGCAAATTGTGTCTTTCATTGAAGAGGAACTTGACTCATGTAAAACAGTGTGATGATCCCCAGTGGGGATAAGAAAGGAAGCCATTGATGGGTACCTCCAATCAAATGACTTCAAAAAGTGTGATGATCCCCAGTGGGGATAAAGAATATTAAATCGAAATTTAGCTAACAAATATCAGCCATCTGAATTAGTTCGGTGATCCCCAGTGGGGATAAGAAAGGTATTTAGTAGAAGATAGCAACTTCACTATAACAATTAGTTCGGTGATCCCCAGTGGGGATAAGAAAGTTAGGTAAAGACTACAAAAAAGTCTTGGCCGAAACAGAAATGGTTCGGTGATCCCCAGTGGGGATAAGAAAGCTATGCGACCCCTGATGAAATCACAGCTCAACTAGGAGTATCTGTCTATGGCAGCTTTAAAATGTTCTTTGTTAGCAATAAAGTTCGGTGATCCCCAGTGGGGATAAGAAAGTCGAAAATCTAGACGCGGAGCAAGTGGTTGATTTTGGGAACAAAAAGTTCGGTGATCCCCAGTGGGGATAAGAAAGGATGGCAAGTGCTGGAACTGTAACAAAGAACAGAGGGAGTATTACGAGTACTTTTTAGTTAGTTCGGTGATCCCCAGTGGGGATAAGAAAGAAGAACAGTAAATGCTAACACAAAACTTCAGCTTGAAATAGGTTCGGTGATCCCCAGTGGGGATAAGAAAGACAGTTCACTATGGACGATGACTAAAAGTTAGTCAATACGGTTCGGTGATCCCCAGTGGGGATAAGAAAGTGATCTCACCACAGTGCACCCATTTATAACAGAAAACGATAGTTCGGTGATCCCCAGTGGGGATAAGAAAGTACTGATGAATCAGATGATACTGATGAATCAGATGA
>DYSC01000227.1 GCA_020726365.1 Porphyromonas sp. | reverse complement strand
ATAAAATAAGAAAATCCACCACCAAGTCCTCCGTTGTACAGCCACATAATGGGTGTAAAAACTATAAAGGCAAACGAAAGGGCAATATCGGTGGCTAATACCGATCGGTTCCCAAAACGCGACATCAGATACAGAAAAAAATACATTACGATCACAAAAACCGATAAATCGACGGTGATTTGTGGTAAATCGGAATAATGATTGACTAAAGCCGAAAATATCCCATAAAGCGACGTCAGCAGAATAGCCGTGGTCGACAAGCGTTGCCGTAGCGGTACTTGTAGAGCATCACCAATAATAAAACGAAACAAGCGGCTAATCATCTTTTGTATTTTGGGACTTAATATTAATCAAAATTAACTCAAAATACCGAACCTGCCAATATCAAAAAACAAATAAGCCACCCCATTTCTGGAGTGGCTTGTTTTTAAACATTTTATAATGTTTTTTAGTACTTTGAATAATCTAATGTCGTATTTTGTTTTGCTAAAAGGCTGATAAAATGCCAGTTGCAAAATCAACAAACAGGCCGAAGCCCTTATTGTTTGAAAACTTTAACCTGAATGCTTTGTTTTTCAGCATTTTCAATATTTAGATGATACATTCCTTCGGCTAATTCCGAAATATCGATTTTAACTTTATCGGTTTGGTTAACTTTTAAAGATTTAATCAATTTACCTTCGGTACTCGTTAAAGAAAGCGTGTAATCGCCTTTAGGCATCACCACATTAAGGTCGGCATTGGCAGGATTAGGATAAACCTTGATGCTGGCTTGTGTCAAACCTTTGATACCAATATTGGTGATTGTGACGGTTTGCGTTTCGGTATCGCTACCGCAAGCATTGGTCGCCGTCAAAACTACGGTGTAATCGCCATTGGCGTTATAACCATAGGTCGGATTTTCTTCGGTCGAGGTATTTCCGTCACCAAATTCCCAGCCATACGAAACGCCGTTGGTACTGGTATTTGTGAAACCAATAATCGGTTCAGTCGTAGCATCGATGGTAAAGCCGGCTACCGGAAGCGGATTAACCGTAACTTCCACATTGGCAGTTGCCGAACAACCTGCCGTTGTGCCAACGACTTGGTAAGTAGTTGTAGTGGTAGGCGAAGCATCGGTGCTTGCTGTATTGGTGCTGCTCAGACCCGTTGAGGGTGTCCAAACATAGCTGTCTGCTCCAGAAGCGGTTAAAGTAACGCTTTGACCTTCGCAAATCGTCGCCGAACTTGGTGTTATTTCAATAGTCGGTGCTCCATTTTCCGAAACATTGGCAGTTTCGGTTGCAGAGCATGCCCCAGAAGTTACCGTTACGTGGTAGATGTTTTGTGTCAAACCACTTGCCGTAGCATTGCTTTGAGCCGTAGCATCGTCCCAAAGGTAAGTGTATGAACCTGTTCCGCCAGTAGCGGTTACAGTTGCCGAACCGTCGGCATTACCACAGCTTGCATTTATGGTCGCAATGCTTAAACTAGGCATTTGATCGACCGTAACGGTAACGCTCACGCACGAGGTATTGCCACATGAATTGCTCCATCTGCCGTAATAGGTGGTAGTCGATGTCGGGCTAACACTTAAAACGTTGCCTGTACCGACCACACTGCCGCCACATGAACCAGTGAACCAAGTAAAGGTTTCGCCTGAGCCTCCGGAATAGCTTAATGTAGTGCTTTCGCCATTACAAATGTTTGTTTCACTTGCCGTTGCCGAAGTAGCTGCAACGGGTAAAGCATTAACCACCACGTTAGCCGTATTTGATGTAATTACACCGCAAT
>DYSC01000226.1 GCA_020726365.1 Porphyromonas sp. | reverse complement strand
TCTTTATCCACAACAGCCCAACCGATGCTGTTGGTTCCCAAGTCTAAGCCTAAAATTTTACTCATGACAAATATTTTTTTTATTTTTTATTTTTTTTCCAAAATAGTTTTATCTTTACCGCAAGAAAAAGATCCTAATCTTTTAATCTTATCACAATAAGGCTATATGCCGTAGATGAAAATCTTTAATCCCGCTTCGGTGGGATTTTTTATTTTACAATAAACTCTCCAATAAATCCGCTTAAAAGTAAGTAATTTTTTTTATAAAAAATGTAATGTTGCGTTATTTTTGAACTAATTGTACAACTTTTTTTTTATTATTCGTAAAACTCTGATTTTAAATTGTTTTGCTATGATAAAAAGAACTTTGTTATTCGAAAGTAAATGCTCCATTACCACACGGCTCGAACAATTGATTATTAAAACCGATCAAAGAGAGGCCAGTATTCCCATAGAAGATATTGGGTATATTTTGTTGGAGCATCGCGAAAGTTACATCTCTATTCCGGCTATCGAAAAGTTGGCACAAAACAATACGGCAGTTATTTTTTGCGACAGTAAGCACATGCCCCATTCGATGTTGCTAAATTTGAATGCACACCATTTGCAACACGAGATTTTTACCCATCAAATTCAAGCCAGCGAGCCTTTAAAAAAGCAACTTTGGCAACAAACCATTAAAGCCAAAATTACAAATCAAGCCCATTTGTTGGAAAGAATTGGTCATACAGAGAGTCCGCTTTTGCATTATGCAAGCAAAGTATTAAGCGACGATTCCGACAATAGGGAAGCTGCTGCTGCGTCTTATTATTGGAAGCATTTATTTAAGTTCGATTTTAAAAGAGAGCGTGCAGGCGAATACCCCAATTTGTTTCTAAATTACGGCTATATTGTATTAAGGGCTGCCGTTGCAAGGGCACTTTCGGGGAGTGGTTTACTCAATACTTTGGGGATACATCACCGTAATAAATACAATGCGTTTTGCTTAGCAGACGATATCATGGAGCCTTATCGGCCATTGGTAGATGCTAAAGTATTGGAAATTGTCGAAAAACATGATACAACAGAGCTAAGTTCCGCCATAAAAATGGACTTGTTAAGTGTATTGACACAAACGGTGTATTATAACGATAAAAAAAGTCCATTAATGGTCGCCTTAAATACAACCACCAGTTCGTTACAGCAGTGTTATATGGGCGAGTCGCGAAAACTAATTTTTCCACTGTTATGGAATTAAATGCATATCGAGTGATGTGGTTGTTTGTGTTTTTTGATTTACCCACCGAGACCAAAAGAGATCGTAAGAATGCGTCCCTTTTTCGGAAAGCACTGCTTAAAGACGGTTTTACCATGATGCAGTTTTCGGTGTATGTTCGTCATTGTGCCAGTGGCGAAAGTACCGATGTGCATGAGAATAGAATTCAAAGTAGATTGCCACCATACGGAAAAGTGAGTGTATTACGGATTACCGACAAACAGTTTGGTAACATTCTTAATTTTTGGGGTCGGGAAGAACTTGTCAATGCTCCTGCACCAGTTCAATTGGAGTTGTTTTAGGTGCGGAAATTAGAATTGATTGACTTTTCGCTGTGCAAAGATTAATATTTTAGCCCTATTTGGACTTGAAATTGTTTAACCTACCAATGTTTAATCTGAAAACGAATTAAAATATTGTGGCAAAATATTAAGCTCAATTTTTTGTCAAATGACTAATTATCTGGTTTTTATAATTTTTTTTAACTGAAATTTATAAACTCAATTGTGTTAACATTTTTCTACCA
>DYSC01000225.1 GCA_020726365.1 Porphyromonas sp. | reverse complement strand
AGGTTGAAATAAAAATTATTTTTTTCATTGAATATTTTTCATTTAAATTTTATTATTTATTTCTCTTTACTTAGGTTTTCAATTTTCAGCTTCAATGCATCTGTTTTATTCTCCGTTTCGTACGCTTTTTTCCACATTTCTAATGCTTTTTTCTCATTACCCGTTTTAAGGAGAATATCGCCATAATGTTCATACATAACGCCAGGGTCTTGCTTTTTGTCCATATTGTCGATGGCGCGCTCCATGTAAAATTTTGCCAACGAATAGTTGCCTTGTTGGTAAAAAATCCAGGCATAAGTATCGAGGTAAGTGCTGTTTTTGGGTTCTTTTTCAATGGTTTTAGCGCTTAAACTTTCGGACTTTTTCAGGTTCATATTTTTTTCGGACAAATAATATGCGTAGTTATTCATAACATACACGTTTACCGGGTTTACTTCTAATGCCTTTTCGTAGGCTTCAAATGCACGTTCGGTGCTATCCATTTTATAGTAAATGTCGCCAATTTGTGCATAATAATCACTTTTCACAGGTTTTTCTTCCTCTTTCACAAGGCTAAGTGCTTTATTGTTGGCATCGAGCGCAATCGGATAGTTTTTAAGTTGCGTTTCGGCTATTCCTTTGTAAAAATAGTATTGGTGTACTTCGGGCAAAGAAGCAATTGCACGGTCAGCTGCTTTTTGTAGTTCTACGAAATTCTGCTCCTGCAAACGCAACTGTATCAGCTGCATCCATGTTTGTTCGTTTTTCGGATTGATGTTGAGCATGGTTTCGTAATTTGCCAATGCTTCTGTATTACGTTTGCGAAATTGCAGAAAAACGGCATAATAATCGTACACCTTTTCTTCGAGTGGGTAGCGGTCAATCAACAGTTTGAACAACGATTCTGTTTCGTCTAATTTTACCGTATCGCGCACCAAATCTTTTATATATTCGCCCAAAATAGTAATTTTCTGTTCTACTTCGAGCGCATCCAACTTTAAAGCCTTCATCATGTTCTGCATCGAACTTTCGTCGTCACCTTTATCTTTGTAATATTCCGACAATGAAACAAATACATACGGGTTTTTGGGTTCGTTGGCTTCTACTTGTTTATAAACTTCAAAAGCCTTTTCGGGCATTTTTTGATACATATAAATATCGCCACGCAGCACTTTGTAACGCATATCCGAAGGAAATTTAGCCGAAAGTTTATCAATTTCGGCAATGGCTTTTTTATTTTGTCTGAGTTGAAGGTATAAATTAAATTTATCCATCGAAGTAGCGCCATCCACACCGGCAATTCGTTCTAATTTATCTAAGGCTTCGATGGCTTTTGCATACAGCTTTACTTCTTTGTAAAGTGAACTTTGTATCTGAAAAGTCTCCTCTTTTTCGGGATAAAACTGTTCTAAATTTAATGCAATTTCCAATGCCTTTTCGTTTTGTTTCAATGCTGCATACAACGAAATTAGATTCAGATTGTACCACCAATTCGAAGGGTTACTTTCGTAGGCCTTTTTTGTTGCAGTTAGTGCCATATCAGCCTTTCCGATAGCCGTATAAAGTTGCCCCAATTCCGATTGAAGTCCTCCGTCGGTAGAGTCAATTTGTTCGCACATACGGAATGTTTCCAGCGCCTGGTCGAATAGCCGCTCCTCTTTCTGACGAATGCCTTCATAAAAAAAAGTTGAAAAACGCGTCTGTTCTTCTTCGCTAAGTAACATTTTTGCAGGCGTGTCAGGAACTACTGCTTTTTGTGAATTACACGAAAGTAACAGCATCGAAATGCCAACTATAAAACTATATTTTTTGATATTTATCATTTAATTAATGTGCCAAT
>DYSC01000224.1 GCA_020726365.1 Porphyromonas sp. | reverse complement strand
TTTTATTTACTATTTTTTGGTTTGCTTGGTATAGAGGAAGCGCTTGATTTTTTGCGACGCCGTTTTTTCAAACGGTTTCTCCATTATATCCACACGTTTAAGCTGCGATACTTTGTTAAGCTTTACGTTTATTTCGTTGGTAAAATGTTTAGCCCACAGCAAGTGTTTTTCGCGCCTATCTTCAATAACCGACTTAATATGTTCAATTGTTTTTTCTAATTCTTCAATATCGACCAATACTTTAGCAACCAAAAATCCATCTTCTTCAATAACAAGCGATTCCATTATCAAATGATGATTGTTTAAAACCATTTCAATGTCTTCGGGATAAATATTTTCGCCACTCGCACCTACAATCGTATTTTTCATTCTGCCTTTAATATACAGTCGCTTATGTCTGTCGATACGTCCAAAATCACCTGTACGAAACCACCCATCCTCAGTTAATACCTCCTGTGTTGCTTCTGGATTTTTATAATAGCCTTTCATTACATTAGGTCCTTTTGCCCAAATTTCTCCAACTCCTTTTTTATTGGGTTCGTAAATTTTGAGCGAAACACCCGGCACAGCAAAACCAGTAGACTGAATTTTGGTTTGCAATTCACCAGCACCCGCCAACAAAGGGGCTGTTTCGGAAAGTCCGTAGCCAATAGCATACGGGAAACGCGCTTCGCGTAAAAAACGCTCCACGCGTGAGTCTAATTTGGCACCACCGATGCCGAAAAATTTCAGGCGACCGCCAAAAGTTTGAATGAGTTTTTTACCAGCTATACGATGAATCAAAATTCTGAAAAGCGGCGTTTGATAAATCATTCGCTTTAAGCCGTTGTTTGAAAATTTTGCCTGTATCTGGTTTTTAAATATCTTTTCCATAATAAGTGGCACCGAAAGCATCATGGTTGGGCGTACTTTGGTTAACGCTGGGAGAAGTGCTGCGGGAGTAGGTGGTTTCTCGAGATAACGGATGGACGCTCCGTAAATGATAGGATATACCATGCCTATCGAGTTTTCGTAAGTGTGCGATAGCGGCAGCAATGACAGAAAAACATCGTCGTGCGTAATGGGATGAAAGTTGTACGATTGCATGCCTACAAAGGCAATATTTTTATGCGTTAAAACCACTCCTTTCGAACGCCCAGTAGTGCCCGAAGTATAAATAATTGCGGCTATATCATCTTCATAAACAGCTATTTTTGGCAGTTTAGCTATCGGCTTTACATTATCACCACCCGAAACGAACGAAAAATCGTCGACCAAAATAGTAGCCTGAAGCAATGGTAGTTGCAAACCTTCAGTTCGTGGGGACAAACGTTCGCTTACAATCAGCACTTTGGCTTCGGAATGCGACAATACATTTTCAACTTCTTCGGTTGTAAAATCGGGTAAAATTGGGACAATTATCAACCCTTTTGAAACCACTGCAAAATAGGCAATTACCCAGTTAGGCATGTTGTGGCTTAACAAGGCAACTTTATCTTCCTTTCTCAAGCCCAAAGAAAACAGCATGGTTGCCAGTTCGTTAATTCGCTTTCCTAATTCAGCATAAGTAATTGGCTCCCCATTTACAAACGAAACGGATGGCATATCCGCAAAATTTTTGACAGAATAATCAATTATCGATTTGAGAGTTAATGGATTTGGCTCAATTTTTTTGTGCATAGTATTTTTATTTTAATAAAGTCAGCTTATTAGACCTACAAAGATATACATTTTTTTAATTACAAAAAAAAGACCATACGAAAATCGCATGGTCTTTTTGTATTCATGTAGCTTTTTGTTGTTAATATACAATCATTTTTGAATTTCCATCAGTTGTATTTACAA